>JBPCLS010000307.1:0-9423 GCA_051003055.1 Casimicrobiaceae bacterium | reverse complement strand
TCTTCGATCAGATCGGCATCGATGTCGGCCAGGACGACCTCGGACAATTGGCGCAAGGTCAGGATGTCGTTGTACGCGGCCAGCGAAAATCCCATGCGGCGCCCGTTGCGGTTGTCGTAGAGCAGGCTTTCGAGAAAACGCCGCGCGTCCTGTGTACCCCACAGTCGCCCCAACTGCTTGATCAAGCGCGGAAACGCTTCGAGCCCCTGGTCGCCCGGTTCGTTGCGCGGGTAGCGGTCCCACTGCGGCGTCTGTGCGTTGAAGTGCCGGTGGAATTCCGGGGCGAGCTGGCGGAACTCCGCTTCCCGGCCGTGCGTGCGGTACAAGTCGAGCAGCATGAGCCACGCGGCAGGCACCGAGTTCGGTTGTTCGCGGATATGCGCGCTCAGCACGCCCATCGCGCGATCGATATGGTTCAGCGCCAGATACACCCGCACCTCTTCAGTGACGTGCGAGAGATCCGCTACGTCCAGATTGTTCATGTCGCCCGCAAACACGCTGCGCGGACCTCGCGTCAACGCGTCGTCAGTTGCGTCCTCAGTTACCACCTTCGGCGGTTCGCGGCCGACAGGAAACTCGGCCAACGGAGCTTCAGCGAACTGCGTTGTTGTTTCGAAGCGATCCGATGGCAGGCCGGTAAGCGGCCATTCACCGGTTCTCGGTGCTGACCGGCGCTGCTTCCACAGGAAGACGGCGCCGAGGAGAGTGGCAAACATCCCAAGCGCGATGAGTGACACCGCATTCGCCTCCGATTGAGGCCTCTGCGCCATTTCTGGTGCGGGCCGAGCAGCCGTTTCTGCCAGTTGTCGCGCAGGCTCCATCGCCGAGAGATCACCTCGCATTCGCTCGACCGAACCGGTCAGCTCAGCTATTCGCTGGTGCAAAACGATGGTCTCCGCTTCCAGCGCCTCGGCAAGCAGTTTCGGGTCCGGCGCGTCGCCCGAATGCGACGCCACGTCTTCCTGGGCGCGAGATACGTCAAGGCGTGCTGTAGCGGCGGTGCGGATGAATGCCGGCGATTTCCCCTGGCCGCTATCGATGCTTACGGTATCCGTCGCGATGCTCATCGCGGAAAGTCTTGGACTGGCGTTGACGAACTTCTCTGTGGCAGCGCCAACGTCTTTGGTAACGCGAATGTCTTTGCGCGCGTTTTCCGGAGGCGGACTCTCACGATTAGCCGGTGTCAATGCTATAACGGAGTTCGTTTCGCTTTCGCGGGATGCCGCAGTCGCCGGCGCATCGAGCGCCACCGGGTCGAGCAACAACGTGTATTCGCGCTCAATCGCCCGATCGCATCCCGCCTGCAACGTCAGTCGGACCATGGGCTCCGCGAGCACGCGTGATGTCGTGATCACGAGCCGTGCCCCGGCAGGTGTTCGCTGCAGCGTGACACGGCCGTGCAGTAACGGCGGCGCGCTGTCGCCGCGCAGCGCATCACCGGCGGCAAGAAGTCGGAAGCATTCGCCTGCCAACGTTTCGCCTACGGCAGCGATGATCGGCACCACGACCCGCAGCGGTTGACCCAATCCCGACTTCTCGGAAATCTCTCCCAGGCCGAGTGCGCTCGCGGTTGCGGGTACTACGGCGAACCACGACGCAACGGCGAGCGCGCAGTGGCCAGCGCGAGCCCGTGCGATTGCGCGCACACGCCAGTTGTGTCGATGTGGTCGTCGGAAAAAACTCATCATTCGCTAACGCAAATCGGGCCATCGTGTTGTCGTGTACGACGCGATCCGCTCATAGCCGAAGTAAATCGCGCGCACGTGGTCCTTCATGCGTTGAGCAAGTTCCGTGCCTCCTCCGAAATTCGCGTGGCGCCTTCCGCTAAGATAGCGCTGTCACGGCTGTTCTTCTCTTCCGGCGGCGTAACCGGAGCCCTTAAATTCTCGTGTTCATTCCCTATCTTGTCGTCAAGAATGCCGTTCGCCATAAGCTGCGAACGCTGCTGACAGTGGTCGGCATCGTGGTCGCGATCACCGCATTCGGATTGCTGCGGACGATCGTGGACGCGTGGTATGCCGGCGCCGAAGCGACGTCGTCGACCCGGCTCATCACGCGCAATGCGATTTCGCTCGTGTTTTCCATGCCGCTCAACTACGCGCAGAAGATTCGTCAGGTTCCCGGAGTATCCGCGGTGACCTGGGCGAACTGGTTTGGCGGGGTCTACATCACGGAGCGCAACTTCTTTCCGCAGTTCGCAATCGACGCGGCAACGTACCTCGACATGTATCCGGAGTTCGTGCTGAAGCCGGAAGAGCGCAAGGCTTTCGCCGTCGACCGCGCCGGTGCGATCGCCGGCCGCAAGCTCGCCGAGCAATACGGCTGGAAGTTAGGCGATCAGATCCCGCTGCGCGGCACGATCTATCCCGGTACCTGGACATTTACGCTGCGCGCGATCTATGACGGTGTGGACGCGAAGACCGACGAGACGCAGTTCCTGTTCCATTGGCAGTACTTGAACGAGACGATCAAGACGCGTTTTCCGCGGTGGCGGGATCAGACGGGCGTCTACATCGTCGAGATCGGCGATCCCGGCCAAGCGGCGGCAGTGTCGCAGGCGATCGACGCGACATTCAAGAATTCGCTGGGGGAAACGCTCACGGAAACGGAAAAGGCGTTCCAATTGGGATTCGTGGCGATGACCGAGGCCATTCTGCTGGCTATCGAGGCCGTGTCGTTTGTCGTGATCGTCATCATCATGGCGGTGATGGCCAACACGATGGCGATGACTGCGCGCGAACGCTACTCGGAGTACGCGACGCTAAAGGCGCTGGGTTTCAGCAACGGTTTCGTGGCGATGCTGATCTTTGCCGAATCGATAGCGATTGCGGTGGCCGGCGGTTTACTTGGCATCGCCTTGACGTTTCCGCTAGCCGAGGCGTTTGGCGGGGCGATGGGCGCGCTGTTCCCGGTGTTTCTCGTCAGTCAGCAGACATTGCTGCTGCAGTTTGGCGCGGCGCTCATCGTTGGCGTCGTCGCTGCCGCGGTACCGGCGTGGCGCGCGGCGCAGGTGCGCATCGTCGACGGTTTGCGCGCGGTGGGGTGACGAACGCATGATTGGCGTGCCACTCGCCTACGTCGCGCGCAATCTCGCGGCGCGCCGCTTGACGACGATCCTCACGGCTTTCGGCATGGCACTGGTCGTCTACGTATTTGCCACGGTGCTGATGCTCGCGGCGGGCCTGGAAGCAACGCTGGTCGCGACCGGGCAACCGGACAACGTCGTCGTCATCAGGCGTGGCGCGCAATCCGAAGTGCAAAGCGGCGTCAATCGGCTGGCCGCGGGCATCGTCGAGTCGCTGCCCGATGTTGCCACCGGGTCGGATGGTGAAAGACTGATTTCCAAAGAGTCGGTGGTGCTCATCAATCTGCCGAAGCGGCGGACGGGCAAACCGTCGAACGTGGTCATTCGCGGCGTGACGCCGATCGGCCTTACATTGCGCCCGCAGGTCAAAATCGTCGAAGGCCGGATGTTCCGGCCCGGCACGTCCGAAATCGTCACCGGAAGCGCGATCGCCGGCGGCTTCCGCGGTGCGGCGCTAGGCGAGACGCTGCATTTCGCGCAACGCGACTGGACGGTCGTTGGCGTGTTCGATGGCGGGCGCACCGGCTTCGACTCGGAAATCTGGGGCGACGCCGAGCAGATGCTGCAGGCGTTTCGCCGCACCGGTTTTTCCGCCCTCATTTTTCGACTCAACGACGCCGGCCGCTTCGATGCGGTCAAGCGGGAGATCGAAAGCGATCCGCGTCTGACCCTCGAGGCCAAACGCGAAACCCGGTTCTACGCCGACCAGTCCGAAGCGCTGTCCAAGTTCATCAGCTATCTGGGCACGACGATTTCGGTGATCTTTTCCATCGGCGCGATCATTGGGGCGATGATCACGATGTACGCCAGCGTCGCGTCGCGCACCAGCGAAATAGGGACGCTGCGGGCGCTTGGTTTTTCGCGATCCGCAATCCTCGTTGCCTTTCTGAGCGAATCGCTGCTGCTGGGGTTGGTCGGAGGGACGGTCGGCTTGCTTGCGGCGTCGTTCATGCAGGCGCTGTCGATCTCGACGATGAATTTTCAGACGTTCGCGGAGTTGGCTTTCACGTTTGCGCTGACGCCGGCCATCGTCGCGTATTCGCTCGCGTTCGCGCTGCTGATGGGTTTCGTCGGCGGTTTTCTGCCGGCCGCGCGGGCGGCGCGCCTCAAGATCGTTGACGCGCTGCGCGCCGCGTGAAGCGAGTGGCTGCCCCTGCTCGCTTTCGGCCGCGCACTCTCATGCAAATTTTATCTGCGACCACTGATACGCGCTCGCGGGTCCCAAGTCGCCGGACCGACGCACGCTGAACGGATGGGAACAAACGGCCTCTTTCTCACTGCCACATTGATCTGGGGCTCCACCTGGCTCGCCATCACGTGGCAATTGGGTGTCGTTCCCCCGGAGGTCTCGGTGGCGTATCGCTTCGGCCTCGCGTCATTGCTAATTGCCGGATGGTGTCTCGCGGCTAAACGATCATTGCTATTCACCGGACGCGATCACGCATTTCTCGTCGCGCAAGGTGTGTTGTTTTACGGCTTGAACTACATCGGCGTCTATTGGGCGGAACGCCACGTTGCTTCCGGTCTTGTTGCGGTCGTGTTCGCGACGATCGTATTCATGAACCCGTTGGCTATGCGACTTGTCTACGGCACGCCGCTGACCGCGCGCACGCTCTTTGCGGCGACGCTCGGAGTCGGTGGGGTGGCGCTGCTATTTCTGCCTGAGCTCATGTTGGCGCGGCACGGGGGTTCCGCCGCGTACGGCATTGCGTTTGCGCTTGGCGCAACCGTGCTTGCATGCGGCGGCAATCTGATCGCCGTGCGTAACCATGCCGCGGGCATCCCGATTCATTCGGGCAATGCGTGGGCGATGGGTTACGGTGCGCTTACCGCGGCGTTGGCGGCCATCGTGCAAGGGGTAACGTGGTCGTTCGACCCGCGCCCCGCGTACATTCTCTCGCTTGCGTATCTGTCGGTGTTCGGCAGCGTCATCGCGTTCGGCGCGTATTTGACGCTATTAAAACGCGTGGGCGCCGGGCCCGCGGCATACGTCGGTGTTTCGACCCCGGTGATCGCGCTCGTGCTGTCGACGTTCGTTGAAGGCTATCGCTGGACGTGGGTTGCCGCGCTTGGCGTTGTCCTGGCGGTGCTCGGCAACTGGCTGGCGCTGCGCCCCGTGACGAACGCGGTTCCCATCGACGCGCCTACTCGAGCTTGAGCTGCCGCTTCCGCGAGTCGACTAGTTTTGGCCCAAGTTGAAAAACTCGCGCTGGCCGCGCATCCCGGCGATCCGGGCGAGCAGCAGATCGAGGTGCGCCGGGTTATCCACGAAGTTCAAGCGTTCGCTGTTGATGATGAGCAGCGGCGCTTCGTCGTAGTGATAGAAAAATTGGGAATACCCATCGGCCAGCCGCGCCAGATACTCATCGGGGATCGTCTGTTCATAAGCGACGCCGCGCCGGCGTACGCGGTCAAGCAAGGTGTCGACCGGCGCCTGCAGATAGACGACGAGATCAGGCGTGGGTGTCTGCGGCTTCAAGTGCGTGTACACCTTCTCGTACAACGCGTACTCGTCGTCGCTCAAGTTGATCCGTGCGAACAGCGGGTCCTTGTCCAGTAAAAAATCCGCGACGGTCGGTCGCCCGAACAAGTCGAGCTGCGCGAGATGGCGCAATTGATCGACGCGCTGAAAGAGAAAGGTCAATTGCGTGGGCAGCGCGAAGCGCGCCATGTCGTCATAGAAGCGGGCAAGAAACGGATTGTCTTCCGGCCGCTCGAGCAGCACTTCGGCGGACTGGTGCAGCGCGAGCTGGCGGGCGAGGCTCGTCTTGCCCGCGCCGATTGGCCCCTCCACGACCACATAGCGACAGCGCTCGAGATCCATCGTTTCAGGTGTGCGCTGTGGGACGCGGAGAAGTGGACGATCGCGCGATGTTTTGCGCCCGCGTGTGCGGCAGAAATTTGCGCGCGCGACCGCGTCCGGGTATCGCGATCTGCGGCGAGAGCTCGAGCAACGGGCGCAGCACAAATGCGCGCAGATGAAGCCGCGGATGCGGCACTACGAGTTTGCGGCCCGCGCGCTGCAGAGCGCCGTAGAGGAGCAAATCGAGGTCGAGCGAACGCGGAGCGTTAGCTCCCGTTCGGCGTCGTCGGGCAGTGCGCTCGACCGCGCGTAATGCCGCGAACAGCGCGTCAGCCGTCAGCGATGTTTCGATCGCCGCCACGGCATTGATGTAGTCGGGCTGCCGGGCCGCCACACCGATCGGGACCGATCGATAGAAGCTCGATACCCCGAGCAGTCGCGTTTCCGGAAACACGGCGATCGCGGCGATCGCGCGCGTAAGCTGCCGCGCGGGACTGGCCAGGTTGCTGCCGAGGCCAACAAACGCGAGGATCGCCACGGGTCACTCGGATGCTTCGCCGCCTTCCGGCGGTATCGCCCCCGCTGCCGATCCGGCACTGCGCTTGTGCCCGCGGCCGCGCGAACGCCGGCGCTTGGCCTGGCCTTCTTCGGGCTTCAACATCCCCTGTCGCGCTGCCTCGTCGGCGCCCTGGAATCGCGACCACCAGGCGACGAGCGATGCGGGAACTTCGCCGGATTCGCCGCGCAGCGCCAGAAAGTCGAATGCCGCGCGAAAACGCGGATGTTCGAGCAGGCGATAGGGGCGTGTTCCGGCACGCTGTTCAAAGCGCGGCTGCAACGACCAGATTTCCTTCATATTTGCTTCAAGACGCCGTGGGATCGATATCCGCTTGGCCTGTGCCTCGAGGACGCGATCCATTGCCTCGAAGAGCGCGGGAAGCGATTTTTCGTCACGCGCCTTCGCCGCCGTCCACGTTTGCAGGACCTCATGCCAAAGCAAGGTTGCGAATAAAAAAGCCGGCGATACCGGTTGCTCCGAACGCACCCGATCGTCGGTGCTCGTGAGCGCGACGTCGATAAATTTCTGGCCCAGCGGCTGTTCGAGGATCACGTCCAGCAACGGCAGAAGCCCGTGCGATAGACCGTGCGCCCGCAAGCTCTTCAACGTCTCGACGGCGTGACCGGACAGGAGCAGTTTCTGCATTTCCTCGAACAACCGCGCGGGCGGAACGTTTTGGATGAGACTGGTGAGTTTGACGATCGGCGCCGCGGTTTTGGGATCGATCGCGACGCCGGCTTTGGTGGCGATCCGGACCGCGCGTAACATGCGGACGGGGTCCTCGCGAAAGCGCGTGACCGGCGGGCCGATCAGGCGCAGGCGTCGCGCACGAATGTCGGCGACACCACCTACATAGTCCCAGATTTCCTCGGTTGCCGGATCGAAGTAAAGAGCGTTGATCGTAAAGTCGCGCCGCGCCGCGTCTTCGGCTTGCGTGCCGTACACATTGTCGGACAACAGGCGGCCGTGCGCATCGGTTGAATCGACATTGGTCTGCGCCGCGCGGAACGTCGCTACCTCGACCACTTCGCCGCCGACGTGCACATGCACGAGCCGAAAGCGGCGACCAATGATGAATGCGCGCCGAAACAGCGGCTTAACCTGTTCCGGCGTTGCATTCGTCGCAATGTCGAAATCCTTCGGACTCATTCCCAGCAAAAGATCGCGTACCGCGCCGCCCACGATGTAGGCGCGATAGCCGGCGCCATGCAGCTTGTCGGCGACGGTTGCCGCTCCGCGCGAGATTTGACCGCGCTGCACCGGATGCTCGCCGGCGCGATAGACTTTCGGGCTGCTCCGCGTACGGCCGGGAATGAGGCGTGCGAGCAGGCGGCGGATCATTGTCGAGTTCGAGCGAATTCGAGGATAATTCGTGACGCGTTTGAAGCGCATCCGGACTTAAAGATGCGGCGAATGTCTACGGTAGCCGGAACGCGCGGTGGCCGCGAGCGAAGAATTCAGGAGTTCTCCAATGTTTCAGCATGTCGACGTACCGCGCGGCGGAGAGAAAATCACCGTCAACCGCGATTTTAGTCTCAACGTCCCGGCGAACCCAATTATTCCCTACATCGAGGGGGACGGCACGGGCGTCGATATCACGCCGGTGATGATCAAGGTCGTCGACGCAGCGATCGCAAAGGCCTACGGCAGCGAACGCCGGATTCACTGGATGGAGGTCTACGCCGGCGAAAAGTCGACGCGTGTCTATGGCCCCGATGTGTGGCTGCCGGACGAAACGCTTGCGATCGTCAAGGATTATGCCGTGTCGATCAAAGGCCCGCTGACGACTCCGGTCGGGGGTGGCATGCGCTCGCTCAACGTTGCATTGCGGCAGCAGCTCGACCTATATGTCTGCTTGCGGCCGGTACGGTATTTTGCGGGCGTGCCGTCGCCGGTCAAGGCGCCCGAGAAGACCGACATGGTGATCTTCCGCGAGAACTCCGAGGACATCTACGCGGGAATCGAGTGGCAGGCGGAGTCGGAAGGCGCGAAAAAACTGATCGAGTATCTGGTTTCGGAAATGGCGGTGAAGAAGATCCGCTTCCCGAATACCTCTGCGATCGGCATCAAACCCGTATCTCGAGAAGGGACCGAACGCCTGGTCCGCAAAGCGTTCCAATATGCAGTCGCCAACGACCGCAAGTCAGTGACGCTCGTGCACAAGGGAAACATCATGAAGTTTACGGAGGGCGGCTTTCGCGATTGGGGTTACGCGCTGGCACAACGGGAATTCGGTGCGCAACCGATCGATGGAGGCCCCTGGTGCCAGTTCAAGAATCCGAAAACCGGGCGCGAGATCATCGTCAAGGACGCGATTGCCGACGCCTTCCTGCAGCAGATCCTGCTGCGGCCCGAAGAGTACGACGTGATCGCGACACTAAACCTGAACGGCGACTACATCTCCGACGCGCTCGCCGCACAGGTCGGCGGTATCGGAATCGCCCCGGGTGCCAATATGTCCGACTCGATCGCGATGTTCGAGGCGACGCACGGAACGGCCCCGAAATACGCGGGCAAGGATTACGTCAACCCGGGTTCGGAGATCCTTTCGGCGGAAATGATGCTCGTGCACGTGGGCTGGACTGAGGCCGCCGCGTGCATTACGCGAAGCCTCGAAAAAGCCATCGGCGACAAAGTTGTGACCTACGACTTCGCGCGACTGATGCCGGGTGCCCACCAGGTAACGTGTTCGGGGTTCGGTAACGCAATGATCGAACGAATGTAACGCGCATTAGCGCGGCTAGAAGCCGGTGACCGTTCGTCAGCCAACAAGTTCCGGCTTTGGCGGTCGGCGACGACAGGACAGCGCCCTCTAAAGCCCGTTGTACCCGGCGCACGTCACGGGTCGCTCTTTCTGAGCTGTTGCAATCGCCAAGGATTGACCCCACTTTCAGCGGGAGTATCGTTGTAACCGATGGGAAACCAAGAGCAACACGGCGTTGTCCTCGAGGTTGAAAAAGCCAAGGTCAAGCCGCC
>JBPCLS010000306.1:0-6927 GCA_051003055.1 Casimicrobiaceae bacterium | reverse complement strand
ACGGTAAATGTCGCGTCATCGCTCTGCCAGGGAGCCCGCTGCACGTCCAGGTATCCGATCAGGACAAAGCGGACCAACGCGTTGCGAGCGCGCACCAGGTCCACCAGCCGTTCGATCCGGCGGGCTCCTTTATCGGGACCGATCGCGCCCAACAGCGCAACCGTGGGAATGCCGTCGTCCGGAAGCACGATGCCGAAGCGTATGCCTTGTGTGCGCTCGGGCGCACCATCGGGCGTGCCGTGCGCAATGATCCGCACCGTGCATTCCAGAAAGTAGCGGGTAAGCGTGTTGGCGGTCCACTGCGACGGCGCCAGCAGGAACGCCGCGCCGGCGAGCAAATCGCGGTGCTGGCTCCGCCACGCGGCGATGTCCACGCGGTCGAACGCCGGTTGCGCTTTTAGGCAGCGCCCACAAATCTCCGGATCGGTCTGCGCGTTGCAGAACATGCTGTCGGTGCCCAGAAAGGTGATCGTCGGACACGCGAAATTGAGATCGTGAACGGTGTAGCCGTAGGGCACCGGAAAGTCGGAAAGCGCAGTTCGGATTCCGGCACGGCACGCCGAGATATTGTGCAGGTGTATGAGCGCAATCCCGAACGTTGCGCAGATTCCCTCCAGAAAATCACGCCAAGTCTCATACGAACCGCGGGTGAATTCGAACGTGACGACGCGCGCATCCGCGCGATGCTCTTCGATTTGCCAACCGTCGCCGACCGCGATTGCGAGATAGTGGCGCCAGCGCCCGCGCGAACCGTTGATAAGAGCACGGACATGGCTCGCGGTGCCGCCGCCATGGTCGTGAATGACGTGCAACACACCACGCTCCGGCGCAGCATCGACGGCGAGACGCGCGGCAGCCGCTTCGCGCAGCGCACGCAGAGGATCGGCCGCGATGTAGGCGCGGACCATGTCCAGATAGTGCGGATGGCGATCGAGCAGCAAGGTCATATTGCGTTCGCCCAACTCCGGTTTCCGGCCGGCAAACGAACGACCACCGGAATGCACGACGAAGGCGTTGTCGGCAAGCACGTTGCGCCATCCGGCTCGCGCGGCGCGCAGGCAAAAATCGTTTTCCTCGCCGTAGCCCAGGCCGAACGCGGGATCGAACATCCCAATCGAGTCGAGTAGCGCGCGGCGGACATAAAAGCAAAAACCCACCCCTGTCGGTAGATCGGGATAAGTCGGCACCGCGGCGGCGGCCAGCGCCGCACGGGTGGCATCGGCAGCGTTTCCGCTGACGAGCCGGTTATCTTCGCAAAAGCGCGGAAACGAAACGATTTCGGCGTTGTTCGAGAACGGCGTGATCGTGCCGATGCGAGGATCGGTGGCCGCGCAGTGCAGAAGAGCGTCGAGCCAACCATGCGTGACGATCGCATCCGAATTGAGCAGCACCACATCCGCACGCGACAGCTCGAAACCGCGGTTGGCCGTCCCGACAAATCCCAGATTGCACTCGTTTCGCAGCAGCAGCACTTGCGGATGCGCGAGTGTGGCGAGCTCGGCGAAGTACGCCACAATCGCGGGTTCGGGCGAGGCGTCGTCGATCAGCACGAGCCGCACGTCGGGACGAAAGTGAGCGAGCACGCTCGCAACACACGCCCGTACGTCATCCGGCGCGTTATAGACGGCGACGACGATATCGACTACGTGATTTGTTGCTTTGGCGGTCATGCGCCGCGCACGCGTTGCCACCAGAGCTTTATACGCAGCCACGGCAAACCTAGCCACCAACGCAGCGTCTGCCGGTACGCGATGATGCGTTCCTGAGCGGTAAGCGCGCGTTCAAGCCGCTCGAATTCCGTGCGCTGGGCTGCCAGCGCATGCTCTGTCGCCGCGTGCTTCTCCTGCGCACGGTTTCGCTCGGGCGCGACGTTCTCGCGCTCGGCGTTGGCAGCGGCCAACTGCCCGTCGCGCTCGACGACGATCCGTTCCCGGAAGGCAACGAGTTCTTCCAGATGCTTGATATGTGCGGTCTGCGCGTCGCGTGCGCGATCGCGCTCCTTGAGCAGCGAATCGAGCCGCAACACGTCCTGTGCCTGCGCATCCAGACGCGAGAGTTCGGCTCCATCGCGATCGCTGAAAAGTGATAACGCCGGCCCCGGTGGCGGCAACGCTTCCACCGCGCGAGCCGCAACCACGATGAAGTACATGGCCTCGGGGGGTTCCGCCGGCGCAAGCGAAGCGGCGCCGCCGTTCCACGCTTCCAGCAGTTCACCGCCGGTTTCGTTCCATATGGCAGAGCCGAAATAACGGCGTTGCCGATACCAGCGCATCGCGGAAAACTCCCGCTGAAGCAAACGTTCCAGCTCGCCGCGGTCGTGCTCGTGCAAATGAAAGTGGTTGCAATATCCGCGAGCATCCGAGTATTCGAGACGGTTGGGTGCCGACAACACCAGCACGCCAGAAGGCTTGAGCACACGCGCGCATTCCACCAGCATGCGTGCCTGCTTATCGTTGTCCAGATGCTCGATTGTCTCGAACGAAACGACTATATCGACGCTGCGTTCGGCGAGTGGTAACGCCGTTGCCGACCCATGCTCGAACCGGACATTGCCGCGCGACGCGTACTTTGCGCGCGCATGCGCGATCGCGCCCGGGTCGATATCCACGCCTACGACATGCTCTGCGACCTCGGCGAGCAAGGCACTGCCGTAGCCTTCCCCGCACGCGACATCGAGCACACGCTTGCCGGCGACGAAGCGCCGCGCGAACGCGTAACGATGCCAATGCTCGTGCGCAATCTCACCGGCGATGCCGGGGACGAAGCGTTCGCCGGTGAATTCGAGATCGTCGGACATGGGAACCAGAAAAACGCACCGCCCAGCCGCAAGACACTCGCGGGCTCTTTAGATTTTAGCCGATCGGCGAACGGCTGACTTAGAGCTTAATCGTTCCAGCGATGCTGGAGCCGCACGAAGCCCATCTCACGCGACGTGCCCGTGACGACGAACGCGCGCTCGACGTTGTCGAACAACCGGACCCCTTCCGGGTCGAGCGCGTGCGCACGCACGACGTACTTGCCGGGCAGCAGCGCGACGTCCGGCATGGTCAGCGAAAAGGAAAATCGGTCAGCGGTCACCCGCACCGGCGCAACCCCATCCATGTCGGTCGCAACACCGTACACCGGTGTCCCGTCAGCGCGCACGATACCGATCAGCACAACCGGCACGCGACCATCCGGCGAGTAAACGTCGCCGCGGATAGTCAGCGTATCGCCTTGCGCAAGCGAATCGCCGGGGGAAAGATCAAGCGACCGCATGGCATAAACGCGGGCCCGCGACGCCTCTGCCGGCGCAATCGGATTCTTTGCCTTGGCCGACTTTTCTTCGTGAAACGCAAGATACGCCTGCGTGACGTCGGCCGCCGCGCCGTAGCGTTCGGCTTTGCCGTTGCGCAACCACAACGCATGCCGGCAAAGCTTCTGGACGTGGTACATGCTGTGCGAGCACAAGAGCAGCGTTCCGCCGTCGGCGAGATACCGCTCCATCCACGCGATGCATTTTTTCTGAAACGACTCATCACCAACGGCCAGCACTTCGTCGGTGATCAGAATTTCCGGGCGAAGCGCCGTCGCGATGGCGAATCCCAGGCGTACGACCATACCGGATGAGTAATGCTTGATCGGGTCGCGAATGTGCTCGCCCAGGTCGGCGAAGGCGATGATCTCCTCGCGCTTGGCCGCGATCTCCGATGGCGCGAGCCCGAGCAGCGCCGCCGCGAGGTCGATGTTGGCAAGGCCCGTGTACTCCGGATGAAAGCCGGATCCAAGCTCGAGGAGCGCACCGACTCGTCCATTCACGTCGATCCGGCCGCGCGTCGGTGCAATCACTCCCGCAACGATTTTCAGGAGCGTCGATTTGCCGGCGCCGTTCTCTCCGACAATGCCCAGCGACTCTCCGCAGCACAACGTAAACGATACGTCCTCCAAGGCGCGGAACACGTGGGCCGCACCGCGCCCCCAGAGCAGATCCCAGACGAGGCGCAACTCCCCTCCCCGCTGTTCGATTTTGGCGTAATCCTTGCCAACGCCGTCAAGTGCCAGCAGTGCCGCACTCGCTCCACCGCTCATACGAAGTCTTCGAATTGCGGTGACAGGCGCCGGAAGACCCAGCGCCCCGCGAAAAAAATGGCCACGGCCGCGATGACGGCCACTGCATCGCTCCAGACCAACGCCAGTTTTCCGTCCAGGAGCGCATCGCGCAGCCGGCCGATGAGCCAGCTGAACGGGTTGCCTGCCACCCATGGCCGCAGCGATTCCGGCACCAAGGTCAGCGGATACAGAATCGGCGTCAGGTACATGAGGATCATCAGTACGGGCAACAGCACATGCTCGACATCCCGCACGAACACCTGCAGCGCCGCGAAGAACAACGTCAGACCGGTGACGGCGATCGCCAGCACAAGCCAGAGCGGCAGTGCCAGCAGCAGACCTTCGAGGCGAATCGGTTCGCCCCAGAGCACGAGAACGACGAGAACGGTCAGGTAACCCGCCAGATGCAGCACCAACGTCGCCGCCACCGAGGCGTACACGATCACCTCGTGCGGAAACGCGACTTTGCGGATCAATCCGGCGTATCCCGCGAGCGAAGTCGTCCCCCGCTGAATCGCCTCCTGCGCGGACAGCCAGGGCCATAACGCGACCGCTACGAACGCGAGAAAACTGCCGCCGGCGAAACCCGTCGTACGAAACACCGTGGTGAACACGAAGTGGTAGACGGCGAGCAGCGCGAGCGGGTGCACGAGCGCCCAAGCGAGCCCGGTGATGCTGCCCAGATAACGCGTGGTGAGCTCGCGTTTCCAAAAATTGACGAACAGCGCGCGATCGCGCTGCGCGGCGAGTGGCGCCCGAGCGCCGCGTGCGTGCTCTGCGGAGGTAGATCGGATCATCACGGTAAACGGCGGGCAAGAATAGCATCGCCGCGCCGCGGCTTCGTTTCTAACTCTTAAGAACGTGCGGGGCTAGCCGTTATCCCTGCCGACCTGCCGTACGATCAGTTGGCGGGCTTCGCGGAGTCACCGTGCGAGTGGGGCGCCGCGTCCGTGATCTCTGGTTTCAACAGGCGCAGTGCCGCGGCGTTGATTTCGACGTCGGCATTGCGCTCGCGCAGCAGCGCGTATTCGGCCGCTCGCGCTTGGGTCTGCTCCCTGCGGCGCAGATCGGCGAGAATCGTTTCCTTCGCTTCCTCGAACGACCGATTGCCGCCGTCTCCGGCATATCTCGACTTGTCGACCAGATAGAGTTCGCGCGCGCGTTCCTCCCACTGGCGCCGCTTGGCGTCGAACGCACGACCTGCCTGCTCGTCGACGTAAGCGATCCAGGCCGCGGCAAGAACGCGGTCCGACTCCAACGGCGAGCGCCCCGCAAGCTCCGACGCCTTGATTAGGCCGCGCGCCCGGGCTCGTGCCCCGAGCTCGCGCGCAACCAGCAGACGGTCAAGCATTTCCACAACCTTGCGCTCGTACAAGGCAAAGCCAGCGCGGAGGTGGCTCGGGAGCTTCTCTATTTCCGCATCGTAATCAGCCTGCGTTATAACCACATCCCCGCGGCGAACGAGCACGGTCTCCGGTGGGTTCGCGAGCGCCCATGGGGCGACTAAGAAGACGGTGGCGACGATGATCGCCGCACGCAACGGCGCTGCCAGCCGGGGAAGCGCCAAGGCGGCTGATCGAAGGCGAGGGTGCGTGTTCATCATCATTGGATGCGGCGAGGTGCAAGATGAATTTTCGGCCAACCTAATAGAAAACGGCGGGACGTTCGTCCCGCCGTTTCATTCGTACCGTCTTGCGCGAACAGCAGCTTTTTTTTACAGGCCCGGCGTGTACTTGTGGGCGAAGTTGCCGCCGTAGTTCGATACCACCGCCGTACCCGTTCCGGTCGTCAGCGTGCCGTTGAGGAACGATTGCGCCGCAAACCCGATGACCGGCAAGCCCTGGAACGTACCTGCCGACGTGCCCAACGTATGGACCGGAGCTGTCGTCGGTCCGACGAGGTTCATGTCAACCCAGCCGTTCTGGAACGTTGTAGTGATGTTGGCGACGTTCTTCGACGCGAACACGTTCGAGTTGTTGAACGTGACCACGTTGGCTTCCCAGCACAAGGCCGAAGGAGCGGCTCCCGGAGGCGGCGGCGAGAAGCCTGCCGGCGTCGTCGGCGTGCGCTCTTCGCGGTCGTACACGGTAACTCCGACGTCGTCGCAGGAGCCGGTCGACGTGAAGTTGCGCTGGAACAGGCTTGTGACGTTGTTGCCTGAGAAGTAGAAACGCTTCGTCGGGAACGTGACGACCCAATCGGTGCCCGACTTGGTGACCGAATCCAGAACGAACTCGTTGTACACGTTGCGGTGCATCAATGCGGCTGAAACCGCGTCGATGCCGCGGGGAGCTGTGCCGACAACGACCGTCGTGCCGGTGAACACTTCGAACTGCGTCGTCGAGAACGTGAGATCAGGAAACTGACTGCCCGGCGGGAACCAGATCGGCCCCGTGGTGTTGAAGTTGTCGAGCGCGGTTGCGTCGGCGGTGAAATCTTCACCCAGCAGCACATTGATCAGCGTGATACCGCCGAACAGTCCGCCGTTGCCCAGCACCGTGTCCCGTGAAGCCTGCGCATCGCCAGTGCCTGGGACATTGATGGAGGCGCAATCCAACGGAACACCCGCGATGTGCGTGATGTCGACCGCCGTCTCACCGGTGACGTTGCCCATCTCGATGATTTCGATGTAGCCCTCACGGGTACGATCGAGCGAGCCGCCGGCCGGATCCGACGCGTACGCGAAGTTCACGAAGCGGGTCGGGTTGGCAGCGTCGGTGGATACCGGAGGTGTCGTGCAGGACTTGTCCGCTGTGATGATGCCGGCGCCGTCGGACGTCGGGATGATCGCCGCGGTCCACACGTCCTTACGCGACAGGTATAAGTTGAAGTCAAGAA
>JBPCLS010000305.1:0-5278 GCA_051003055.1 Casimicrobiaceae bacterium | reverse complement strand
CCAAGAAAGACCACCGGCGGCTCTCCGCTGCGTACGACGACGCGACCGGTGTGACCGCGGCGTTCAACCGCAATGTCTTGAACCACGTCAACCGCATCCTCGGCAGCGATTTTCGGCCCGAAGCGTTCGCGCACCGAGGTTTCTACAATGCGCAGATGGGTCGCGTGGAAATGCATCTCGAGGCGGTGTCGGAGCAATCGGTGCGAGTCGGCAGCGCGACGCGGAAGTTTCGCGCTGGCGAGCGCATTCACACCGAGAACTCGTACAAATACGCACCGGCCGAATTCATCGAGCTCTTGCAACTGGCGGGATTCGCGCGCGTTCGTTGCTGGCAGGACGAACAGCGCGATTTTGCCGTGTTCTATGCGGCCTGAGCGTTAACTTGGCGCGCGCCAGGCGCCCGTCAGCTCCCAGACGGCGCCGGAACATCGCCCACCGATTGCAGCACGGAGTCCTAGGACGCCCTCGGCCCGCGACCGCGCCGGCCGTCGGTGTCGTTGATCTTATTCGTCCTCGTGAACGATGGGGAGGCCTCGCCGTAGCCGCTCCTGGCGTTCCGCAGTTTGCGGCGTGCGCGTGCGCAACGTAAACAAACGCGCCGCGTCGACCCATTCCAGTCGTTCACGCGTGCTCATCCGCGCGAATTGCGCGAGTTGTTCGGGGGACACCTCGTACCAAAAGCCGCCTGCGGACTCGGAGTTCATACTCACCCAAGTTTGCGCAGTTGCGCAACATCGGCGGCGTCCTGCGCGCGACCGGTGTGTTCCTTGAGCTCGATCAGATCGGCCACCGCCGCCAGGCTGATCGGCATTCCGTCCAGCTCGCGAGTCAGCCGCCGGGCAAATGCGGCCTCGAAATCGATGGTGGTGCCAATGAGGATAGCGACGGTTGGCGCTGCCGGCTCGGCGGTGCGCATCGCAAACGCAATCAGGTTTTTTTCCTCAATCCACGCGCGGCGGCGCCCTGGGTCGGCCAGGCTTGCGACGGGCTCAGGCACAACGGGAAAAAGCGCCAGATCCGCCGCAGCGGCGATGAAGCGCTCGACATTCGCAGGATCGAGCGCAAGCGCGAGATCGACGTCCATCGTCATCCGCGGTATCCCGTAGAGGTTAACCGCGAGTCCGCCGACCAAAAGATACCGAACTTCGTGTTTGGCGAGTGCACCGAAAAGCTTCGTGTAGAACATTACAACCGAAATTCCCTAGTACGTTGACGCGCGGCGCCCATGCCTGTTTCTTGCCCTCCCGGCGCTAGCTCGCATCGCGCGCCAGGCGCAACCCCGAGAACTGCCAGCGCGCGTCCGGCGGGAAGAAATTGCGGTACGTCGCGCGGATATGTGACGCTTGTGTCGCACAGCTCCCACCGCGCAGCACGTATTGGCTGCACATGAATTTGCCGTTGTATTCGCCCACGGCGCCTTCTGTCGGGTGAAAACCCGGATAGGGCGCGTAGTCGCTGCGCGTCCATTCCCACACATCGCCGAACATCTGGAGAGGTGATTGCGAAGAGACGTCTCCCAGTGGCGGCATCGGATGCAGCGCGCCGCTTTCCAGGAAGTTGCCGTCTCGAGTGACGTCGCGCGCGGCGAACTCCCATTCGAATTCGGTCGGCAATCGCGTACCCGCCCAGCGCGCGTACGCGTCGGCTTCGAAGAAACTGATGTGGCACACCGGCGTGTTTGGATCGATATCGATCATTCCATGCAATGTGAAGGTTTGCCAACGGTGTTCGCGTCGCTCCCAGTACAGAGGCGCCTGCCAACCGCGCGTCTGAACGGTCTCCCAGCCCAGCGAAAGCCAAAGCTCGGGCCGTTGGTAGCCGCCGTCCTCGATGAACGCCGCGAATTCGCCATGCGTCACCGGTCGCGACGCCAGTTCGAACGCCGCGATATAGACATCGTGCGCCGGCCCTTCGTTGTCGAATGCAAAGCCGGTGCCTCGATGCCCAATCGTCGCCAGTCCACCCGCAAAAGAATGCCACGCTATGCAGTGCGGCTTGACTTGCTGCAGTGGCCAGCGCGAGCGGTAGGTTGGCTTCAGCGGATTGCGCGAGAGCAGATGCTTGACGTCGGTCAGGATCAACTCCTGGTGCTGCTGTTCATGATGCAAGCCGAGTTCGATCAGCGCCGTGACCGGCGGCGGCAACGATCCGGAAAACAGTCGGTCCATCGCCGCATTCACGTGCGTGCGGTAGGCGAGCACTTCGCTGTGACCGGGACGCGAAATCAGCCCACGCTCGGGTCGCGGGTGCTTGTCGCCGACGCCGTTGTAGTACGAATTGAAGAGCACGCGAAAGGCGGGATCGAACGGCGCGTAGCCGCGCAGATGTTCCGCAAGCACAAACGTTTCAAAAAACCAGCTCGTGTGCGCGAAATGCCATTTGACCGGGCTTGCCTCGGGCATCGACTGCAGCGCGCAGTCCTCGGGTGACAGTGGCGCGGCGAGCGCTTCAGTGCTGGCGCGGGTTGCATATAAACGCCCGGCAAGATCGATGTTTACGTCGGGCTTACGGTGCGCGGCAAGCAGGTGGTGCGTGGGGTCGGCTGATGGCATCGAAGTCCCCTTTATTTGGGACGTCAAAGAAAATTGGGCCGTTAGGGAAATTAGTCGACGACCTTAGCACGCGCCGCGCCGCCGGTCCTGTCGGCGATTCTCGCAAAAGCGCGGCGGTCCTTGTCTTACGCAATAACGATCCGGGGAGATGCATTGGCTGCGCATATTACCTTGTACCTGCTTCGCTTAACCTCTGCGCAGTCGAGTAAAGTCGATCGCATATCGCGCTTACTGCACCGTGACGCGCGGTGCTCCCGCCGTCATCTCGCCGATGACGCTTGCCCGGTCGAAGCCATCGTCGCGGAAAATATCGAGTACGTCTGCGACTGCCCCGGGTGCGCAGGCGACCAAGAGACCGCCTGAAGTTTGCGGGTCGGTGAGTAGCACTTGTTCGGCGTCCCCGATTCCGCCGCCAAGCGAGCTATCGCTTGCGTACCCAGCCCAGTTCCGCCCCGAAGCACCGGTGAAGAGGCCCCTGCGCGCCAGCTCAAGCGTTCCCGGATGCAACGGAATTCGTTCGAACTCGATGGTCGCGCCGGCATTCGACCCGCGGCAGATTTCGAGCAAGTGGCCGAGCAGGCCGAAACCGGTGAAGTCGGTGAGCGCATGCACGTCGTGCATCTTGCCCAGAGCGATACCGGGGGTGTTGAGCTTGGTCGTGCTTGCGATCATCGCCGCGTAGCCCTCGGGCGAGAGCTGCTCCTTTTTCAGCGCGGCGCTGTAGACGCCGACGCAGATCGGTTTGCCTAGCACCAACTGGTCGCCTGGCCGCGCACCGGCGTTGCGCTTCAGGTTTTTGGGATCGACAAGACCGATCGCAACCAGCCCGTAAATCGGCTCGACCGAGTCGATCGTATGCCCGCCGGCAATCGGAATGCCGGCCTTCGTGCAGACCGATTCGCCGCCCTGCAAGATTTTGCGGATCGTATCGACCGGCAACTGATTGATGGGCATGCCGACCAACGCCAGTGCGAACAACGGCGTTCCCCCCATCGCATAAACATCGGAAATGGCATTGGTGGCGGCGATGGCACCAAAGTCGAACGGATCATCGACGATCGGCATGAAGAAATCCGTCGTTGCGATGATCGCATGGTGTTCGTTGATCTGGTAGACGGCCGCGTCATCGGCGGTTTCGATGCCGACCAGCAATTCCTTGGGCAATAGCCCCGGACCCGCCTTGGAAATGATCTGTTGCAACACGGCGGGGGCGATCTTGCAGCCGCAGCCGCCGCCGTGCGAAAACGACGTCAGGCGCAGTGGCATCGGATCTGGAGCGTTCATGGCAATCCCTTTGACGAAGTGCGAAACGTAAACTGAGGTGAACTGAGGTGAACTGAGGAAATAGCGCCAACTATGAAAATTGCGGATTCTGCGTTGGTCTGCTATCGGACATTCTAGTCCCACCGGCGTTCACTGCGGCGTCAATCGCCGCGTGCAGCGACCGGGCTTCCGCCGCAGGTGTAAAGAGCTTCGCGCGCCGCCGGCACTGCATCGCCAGCTTGCGGAGAAACGTCGGCTCACGTGCGGCCCGGGTTACGAGTTGCGCCAGTGCGGTTGCGTCGCCAACGTCGAAGTAACCGGTGTAGTCTGCACCCAGCATGCCGAGATTTCCGGAAATGCGGCTCGCGAGAACCGGAGTGCTTGCCGTAACGGCTTCGACGACGACATTGGCGCCGCCTTCCATCCGCGACGGAACCAACAACAAATGCGCCCGCTTGATCGCTTGTCGGGTCGCAGCGTGCGGCTGTTTGCCGATCCAGCGCACCCGCGGATCGGCAGCAACCGTCTCGCGGGTCGCTCGTTCCAGCGCCGAATCGAGCGCGTCGCCGATGACCGTAAGGCTCGCCATGAGATCGGGCGGCAGGTGGCGCCAGGCTTCGAGCGCGGTTCGCGGATCCTTTTCCTCGCGCAAATGGGCGACCAATGCGCAATGCAACTGTTTCCGAGCTTTGCCGGTCCAAGGAGCCAAGGTGCGGGAGGATTGGAACACGACAGACACCTTTCCGCGGTGCGCTCGCGGTAGGTGACGGACCGCGTCTTGCTGCAGCACGATGAGTCGATCGGCAACTTCAAGGGACGCGAGTGTTGCGGCGTCGCCTTGAGGCAGGTCGCGGTAGAGATCGGTGCCGGTCAACGTGACGATCAACGCGCGTTCGGCTCGAGCCGCGTGCCACGCGGCGATAGCCGGTGCGCTGCGTCGCGCATGCAGCGCGATCATCGCCACTGCGTCATCGCGGCGATCCCCGGTCACCGGATCGGTGGCCGCTTGTACAATGACTTGGTAGCGGGACGCCAACAGGCGCGCCCAGCGCGCCGCAGTCCGCCAATTGCCGTTGTTGGCGTGAGCGAGATAAGGTGTGACAAGGAGCAGCGTGGGCGCGGTCGAACGCAACATGGACGTGCAAGACAACAGGATTTTTCGTGTACAAGCAAGCGTGACGAGCGATCCAGTGTCGCGGGTATGCAGCGAATCGCCTCCACGCTCGCCGCAGGCGCTGGGCGACGCGCTGCGTGACGCGCGAGAGTATACGCGCGAACTTTATAGTCA
Source organism: Casimicrobiaceae bacterium (assembly GCA_051003055.1). Lineage (GTDB taxonomy): Bacteria > Pseudomonadota > Gammaproteobacteria > Burkholderiales > Casimicrobiaceae > VBCG01. The sequence goes on along the minus strand of JBPCLS010000305.1, from coordinate 175 downwards.
TCTGAGCGAGTCGCAGCAACGCTTCCCGGTGCTTGACTGCGTCAATCCGCCGCGCTGGGAGTTGGGTCATCTCGCGTGGTTTCAGGAGTTCTGGTGCCGTCGCTATCGCCCGGACGATCCCACCGGCGCAAGCACGCCGTCGCGCTGGGTGAACGCCGATGCGCTGTGGGACTCC
>JBPCLS010000304.1:0-6380 GCA_051003055.1 Casimicrobiaceae bacterium | reverse complement strand
AACACCTCCTTCGATCCGATCACGCTGGAAGTGCTGCGCAACGCGCTCGAGGCGACGGCGCAGGAAATGGGCGCGGTGTTGAAGCTCACCGCGTTCTCGCCCAATATCAAGGAGCGCGTGGATGCATCGTGCGCGATCTTCGACGCCAACGCACAGCTTGTCGCGCAAGCCGAGCACGTGCCGGTGCACTTAGGCTCGATGCTGCGCGCGGTAAGCACCACAGTCGCCGCCGTCGACTCGCTCGCGGAAGGCGACGTGATCCTGGTCAACGACCCGTTCATCGGCGGCTCACATTTGCCCGACGTGATGGTCATCGCACCGGTCTTCGCTGACGGCGCGCTCATCGGCTACGCCGCTACGCGCGCGCACCAAGCCGACATCGGCGGCATGGAACCGGGATCGATGCCCGGCAACTCGCAGGAAATCTACCAGGAAGGCATCATCATTCCGCCGGTCAAGCTCTATCGCGCCGGCGTTCTGCAGCAGGATGTGCTGAACCTCGTGCTCGCCAACGTGCGCACGCCCGAGGAGCGACGCGGCGACTTCAACGCGCAACTCGCCGCCATCAAGATCGGCGAGCGCCGGATCAAGGAACTTGCCGAGCGCTACGGGGCCGCGCGTCTCGCCCCCGGCTTCGAAGCGATACTGGCGTATGCCGAGCGGCGCATGCGCAAGCAGCTCGCCGAACTCCCCGCTGGCGAATACAGCGGCGAGGACCAGCTCGACGACGATGGCACCGTGGACGAGCCGGTGCTGGTGCGCGTGAAAGTCATCGTCATCGATGACCGGATGATCCTCGACTTCACGGGTTCCGCGCCGCAGCGCCGCGGCAATATCAACGCGGTTGCGCCGATGACGCACTCGGCGGTGTTTTTCGCGGTGAAGATTCTGACCGATCCGTCGATCCCGACCAACGCCGGCACTTTCCGTCCGGTCGAGATCCGCATCCCGCAGGGGTGCTTCCTCAACGCGCAGCGCCCCGCCGCGGTGTGCGCCGGCAACACCGAAACCACGCAGCGTGTCGTAGATGCCGTGCTCAAGGTATTCGCGCAGTTCGCGCCGGAGCGCGTACCGGCCGCAAGCCAGGGCACGATGAATCTGATCAGCGTCGGCGGCCGTGACCCGCGCAACGGCCGCGCCTATACCTATGTCGAAACTATTGCCGGCGGCCAGGGCGGTCGTCCGATGGGGCCCGGCATGGACGGCGTCCAGTGCAACATGACCAACACGATGAACACGCCGGTCGAAGCGCTCGAAATCAGCTATCCGCTGCGCGTCGAGCGCTACGAGCTATGCGACGGCTCGGGCGGCGCCGGCCATCACCGCGGCGGCGACGGCGTGGTCCGCGCGTTGCGTGTGCTCGATCACGATGCGCGGGTATCGCTGCAATCGGATCGCCGCAAGTTCAGCCCTTATGGCCTGCATGGTGGCAGCGACGGCAACCGCGGCCGCAATTTCGTGATCGGGCGCGACGGCAAGGAAAAATCCTATCCCGGCAAAGCAACGCTGACGCTTACCAATGGTGAAGTGGTCGTGGTAGAGACGCCGGGTGGCGGCGGTTGGGGACGAGATCGCTAGCCAGCTAGCCCTTCTGTGATCGAGGTATTCACCTCAAGAGCACCAACCCGAAATTTCACACCGCGACCGTATCTTATAGAGGGATGGTCGGTTGCCCTTCAACGGCAAGAAACGCGGTTCCAGAGGGAAGTAACCCCCCGAGACCCCTGAAACCCTCCGATTTGGCCCCGTATCTGGCCACACTACGCGACGCTCAGTCGGTCACGATCCGAGTACGGATCGATCTCGACGACGATCTTTTTAACCGCAACGCTCGGCGCCTTGCGGCGGCCAACCACCTTCATCGTGATGAAACCGGCGGACTCCATCTTTGCCAGCGTGCGCGTGAGGTTCGGCTGCGCCCGTCCGCTCATCTCCACCAGCTCCGCAACCGATTGCGGCTTGCGATCCCGAATGATCGCGAGAAGCCGCCGGTTCTCCGGCGTCAACAACCGCACCATGGCATCGACCGAATTGAAGCTCGGCTTGGCGGCGTCGGCTGGGGCAGGCCGCTCCCCGCGCGCCACCGCCTTCATCTCTTCGCGCAACGAGCGCAGATTCTGGACCTTGTACTTGGTCATCTCGACCTCTGTGTCACTTCCACTTCGACAACCGTCATCCCGATTCCCCGCTCACCCAACACTCGTTCTGCCTCGTCGAAAAAATCGTCAATGAGGGTCTCAGCGTCCTTGAACTGATACGGTCTCCCCGGGTCGTCCTCCGTTCGGTGCCAATGATCGCTTGCTGGTGGTTTCCGTTTGAACCTGGACCCCGTGGCCGCCACACCGTGGGCGTTGTCGAAGCCAACCAGCCGCGTGCCATCCGGTGCGTGCAACGTGAACGAGTAGGACAGGCCGTGCGGTCGCTCCCTGGTCGAATTAACCCGCTCGATTTCGAACTTGATCCAGTACCCCTCTTCAAGATGATGAACGCGTCCATCAAAAGCCAGCAGGAACTCGAGTCCATATTCGGGCGATTGATCGTCCATATCACGTCAGGATATGATAATATAATTCCTCGTCGACGGCGTCAAGGTGCTGGTGCAGGTGTGCAACATGACCAACACGATGAACACGCCGGTCGAAGCGCTCGAAATCAGCTATCCGCTGCGCGTCGAGCGCTACGAGCTATGCGACGACTCGGGCGGCGCCGGCCATCACCGCGGCGGCGACGGCGTGGTCCGCGCGTTGCGTGTGCTCGATCAAGTGAGTATCGGACGCTACATCACTGGATCACTTCGTCGGCGCGCACCAGCACTGACTGTGGGATCGTGATGCCGAGCGCCTTAGCCGCTTTCAGATTCACGATCAGCTCGAACCGCGTCGGCTGCTCGATGGGCAGATCGCCCGCGCGTTGGCCATCCAGGACGCGCACAATCAGCCGCGCCGCGTTGCGAGCCACTTCGACGTCGTTCGCCCCGTAGCTCAAGATTGCTTCCCGAGTCGCTTCGTTGCGCGCCCAGACGACCGAAGCGATGCGTTGTGCGGCAGCAAGCTTCACCGCCGTTTCAATCACCGTCGAGATCGCGCCACCAGGAATCAGGACCAGCCCGTCAAGCTTCTCTGCGCGCGCAAGAGTATTCCCGCTGCGGCTCAAGGTCTCGACATCGAGCTCGACCAGCTGCATGCCGAGCCGCGCCGCAGCGACCTCGGTCACTGCGAAACCCTGCCGCGGCGAACCGTCGCGGGGGTCGAACACGACCCCGACACGGCGCGCGGACGGAGCAATTTCCTTCAACAACTCGAGACGCTTGGCCGAGAGCTCGGGAAACTCGAAGGTCATGCCGGTGAGGTTATTGCCGGGGTGAGCCAGGCTGGCGGCCAAGCCCGCGCGCACCGGATCACCTGGCGTGATGAAAACGATCGGCAACTCCTTGGCCACGGACCTGACCGCCTTCGTCAATTCGGTGCCAACGACGAACACGACGCGGACGCGTCCGGCACTCAACGACTGGGCCGCGTTGAGCGCCTTCGCCGAGTTGCCTCGCGGGACCCTATACTCGGCGATGTGCACGTTCTTGGCGCCGACGCCCGCGGCGTCGAGCCCTTGACGCAAGCCTAGCAATAGATTCGTGTAGCGCAGCTCCTCGTCCGGTGCGACGAAACCGATCGAGAGCGGCGCCGCGAAAACGCCCGCAGTGTAGATGACCAATCCGAGGGCGGCCAGAATCCTCGTGCTCCATCCGCCCAGCTTCATCGAACCGCCTCGTCGGCGCGCAGCAGCAGCGATTGCGCTATCGCGAAACCCGGCGCCTGGGGCTTCATCCGATTCGCCAGCTGCCGACTGGAACAATCCCAACCTCACTAACGAGTGCGGCCTCGCTCAATGGCTGGCGCGCAAGACGTCGGTCTTCGAGAAATCGTCGCCCTTGAACAGCAACGGAAGTCCTCGCACCTTCGCGAGCGCGTAGCTGAAAACGTCGCAGAAGTTCAGGGCCGCAGGGTGGCCGCTTGCCTTGCCGAAAGCCACAAAAGCCGAGTAGGCGGCGTCCGCCTCGAGGAGACCGGGCGCGACAAGCTCGAACACCGGCAACCGCAAGAGATCGTTAAGTAACACCACGCCGCGCTGACCGCGACGTCCGTGCACTACCATACGTGATTCAACCACCGACACGGTGCTCAAAAGCGCCGTCTGGGACCGCCGGATAACTTCTAGATAACGATTACGTTCCGGCTCGGATAAAGCGATGGCCACGATCGCCGACGTATCGACAGCGATCATTTTGGCAGGCCACGCTCGTCCCATTCCAGCGGATCGTTCGCGTCTAGTCGATCAGGGACCTGGTCCAGCTGCGCAAGGAGCGCATCGATTCGCTCGGCGGCGCTGGCCACCCCCACGGTTTCACTGAGGAGGCGATCCACTGCTCTTTCGACTGCGGCGGTCTTGCTCAAGCCGATTGCTTTTGCGAGCCGCTCCACCTTGCCAACGACAACCGGATTTGCAATCTGCAACGCCATAAAATGCCTCGATCAACATATAAACATCTACAGTATACATTGTCGCTGGGCGCACTCAAACCCGAGTTCGCGCATCGTGGACACCATAGCTGATGACGGGCCGGCCAATAATTGGTGCCGGCATTTGATTCGCGTGCGCGCTTTCGCCGTCGCGCATCGATTCGAGCTACGCAGTGCCATTGGCACTGCGCGTCGGCTACTGGGATTACATCGACGCGCCGGAAAGTAGCTAGTTGCACACCGGAACAATTTCGAAGACACAGTGATCGCGGTGGCCTTCCGCCGCACATTGCGTCTCCCTGGACGTAAGGTGAAATCGCTTTCCAAGTAGCGTGCCCACGAATTCAAGCGAGCCGGGAAACCAGCCGCGAAACATGTAGCAGGTTTTGCGCGCGCCGCCTTTATGCTCGAGCACGAACACCGAATGATCGACGCGAACGCGTGCATGCCCGCTCTCGGCATCGATTGTCTCCACCACGAATTGTCCCCAGCCGCGCTGCGACAGCCGCTTCATGTAGTGGTGAAAGACCGCCACCCCCTGGAGCCCGTGGGTGCGCGCTTCTTTCTCGCACCAGACGTAAGCGGATTTGTGGCCGGCCTCGAATAGCTGCTGCGCGTAGCGCTGCTCGCCGAGCGCGGATTCGATCGCGGTGTGGTTGTTGACGAAGAAATGCCGGGGCACCAGGATCATCGGGATGCCGTCAACGCTCCAGACGCCTGTCGTGTCGTCGACTTCGATTGAAACTCGAGGTTGGCCCATAGGCGTCGCGCTGAAGGAGTCTCGCGCGCTAATTCCGTCCTATCGCGTTATCACGCGCCCCACACTTCCTTGAGCACGCGCACCCAGTTCTCGCCCATTATCTTGCGGATGCGCGCTTCCTTCCAGCCACGCTTTTCCATCGTCGCGGTCAGGTTCGGATAGTCCTTGATCTCGCGCATGCCCGCGGGATTGATGATGTCGCCGAACTCGGTGAGCTTGCGCGCGTAGCCCTTGTCCTGCGTAATCCAGTCGAAGAACTCACGGCCGTAACCCTGCGTGAAGTCGGTGCCAAAGCCGACGTGGTCCTCGCCACACAGATTGATGACGTGCTCCATCGCTTCGACGTAGTCGACGACGGTCGCCGCGGTGCCGCGCTTTAAGAACGGCGGGAACATGGTGACGCCGACGAAGCCGCCGCGCTCGACGATGAAGCGCAACTGCTCGTCGCTTTTGTTGCGTGGATGCGCCTTCAATGCAGCCGGCGCGCAGTGCGTATACGCGCACGGCTTATTCGACGCCTTGATCACGTCCTCGCTGGTCTTGGAACCAACATGCGACAAGTCGCACAGGATGCCGAGCCGGTTCATCTCCGCGATCACCTCGTGACCGAAATCGGAAAGGCCGCCGTCGCGGCTTTCGTAGCAGCCGGTGCCGACCAGGTTCTGCGTGTTGTAGGCGATTTGCATGATGCCGACGCCGAGGTCCTTGAAGAGCTCGAGGTAACCAAGCTGGTCCTCGATGCCGCTCAAGTTCTGCCAGCCGAGCGCGATTCCGGTCTTACCCTCGCTCTTAGCGCGTGCGATGTCGGCGGTCGTGTGAACCTGCGTAATCAAATCGGAATGCTCGCGAAACCAGCGCTTCCAACGCGCGACATTGCTCATCGTGTCACGAAAGCCTTCCCAGATGCAGCAGGTGCAGTTCGCCGCCGTGAGTCCGCCGAGCCGCATGTCCTCGAATACGGCGCGGCTAAAATTCGATATGACCAGACCGTCGAAGACGATGAGGTTGTCGTGCAGATTGGCGGACAATTGGGAAAACTCCAGTGGAGATGAGGCCGGAAATAGGATCGATTACAGAAAAATGGCGCGCACGATGTCATCGTAACC
>JBPCLS010000303.1:0-9238 GCA_051003055.1 Casimicrobiaceae bacterium | reverse complement strand
ATGGTCTGACGGTCTGGCCGCAGCCCGGCCGCTACTCGCTCGGTCACACCGGGAACATGCGCTAGTCGCCAGTATGTCGATGCGGCGTGAGCCGTTTTCGCAAGCGCCAGCCAGGAGGCTCACAGGACATCAGGCCGGCCGCGTGAGGCGAGCGTTGCCGTCCATGTAGGTCCGCAACGCTTCGGGCACTTCCACCGAGCCGTCGGCCTGCTGGTAGTTCTCCAGCACCGCGACGAGTGTGCGGCCGATCGCCAAGCCCGAACCGTTCAACGTATGGACCAACTCGGGCTTACCCTGTGGATTGCGAAATCGCGCGTGCATGCGGCGCGCCTGAAACCCCTCGCAATTCGAGCACGACGAAATCTCCCGGTAAGCATTCTGCCCGGGCAGCCATACTTCGAGGTCGTACGTCTTGGCTGCCGCGAAACCGATGTCGCCGGTACACAGAGCCATCACGCGGTACGGAAGCTTCAATCGTTGCAGGATCGTCTCCGCATGGCGCGTCAACTCTTCCAGCGCTTCGTAGGAGCGATCGGGATGCACGATCTGCACCAGCTCCACCTTGTCGAACTGATGCTGCCGGATCATTCCGCGCGTGTCCTTGCCGTAGCTGCCGGCTTCGGAGCGAAAACACGGGGTGTGCGCGGTCAGCTTGATTGGCAGCGCGGCGGCCGCCAGGATTTCGTCGCGGACAGTATTGGTCAGCGTGATCTCCGACGTCGAGATCAGATACAGTTTTTCGCCCTCGCTTCCCGCACCACCCTTCTGCACGGCGAACATGTCCGCCTCGAACTTCGGCAACTGGGTCGTGCCGACCAGTGCATCGGCAGTGACCAGGTACGGCGTATAGCACTCGGTATAGCCGTGCTCGCGCGTATGCGTATCGAGCATAAACTGGCCCAGCGCGCGATGCAGGCGCGCGAGACCGCCGCGCAGGAACGAGAAGCGCGCACCGGATAATTTCGCGGCCGTCGCAAAGTCAAGCAATCCCAACGCTTCGCCAAGATCGGTGTGATCCTGCACCGGAAAATCGAAGGTGCGGGGCGTTCCCCACCGCCGGACCTCGACATTCTCCTCGGGGGAGGCGCCGACGGGCGCCGAGGCGTGCGCCAGATTCGGCAATTCGAGCAGGTAGTCGCGCAATTCGCGCTGAACGCGTTCCAGCGCGCCCTCGAGTTGCGTAAGGTCATCGCCCAAGCCCGCCATTTCGCTGCGCAGCGGCGCGGTATCCGCACCCTTCTCCTTGGCGGCGCCCACCGCTTTAGCCGCGGCGTTGCGCCTCGCTTGCAGCGCCTGGGTACGCGTTTGCATATCCTTGCGTTGCGCCTCGAGTGCCAAGAACCGTGCGGTGTCCAAGGTCACCCCGCGCTGCGCCAAGCCCGCGGCGACCTGGGTCAAATCGTTGCGCAAAAGGTTGATGTCGAGCATGCGCGAATATAGCAGCAACGTGTACCTTGCTGCGGGCGATCGAACTGCGTTCGCGCTATCAATCCTCGCGCGGTTCGGCGCGTGCCTTCCACGCTTCGAGTCGCTCGCGAATTTTCGCTTCGAGCCCGCGTTCCGTCGGCGCGTAGAACCGCTGCGCGCGCATGTCGTCGGGAAAATAGTGCTCGCCCGCGGCGTACGCGCCCTCTTCGTCATGCGCGTAGCGATAGCCGTGCCCATAGCCCAGATTCTTCATGAGCTTCGTCGGCGCATTGCGCAGCCGCAACGGGACCGGCCGTGAGCCATCTTCGGCAATGAATGCGCGTGCGGCGTTGTACGCCAGATAAGTGGCATTCGACTTCGGCGCAACGGCGAGATACAGCACGCACTGCGCGAGCGCGAGCTCGCCTTCGGGGGTGCCCAGGCGTTCAAAGGTTGCGGCCGCGTCGAGCGCGAGCGCCAGCGCGCGCGGATCAGCCAATCCGATGTCCTCGCTCGCCATGCGGATCAGGCGGCGGGCCACATACAACGGATCGGCTCCGCCATCGAGCATCCGGCACATCCAATACAGCGCCGCGTCGGGATCCGAACCGCGGACAGATTTATGCAGCGCCGAGATCTGGTCGTAGAACGCTTCGCCGCCCTTGTCGAATTGGCGAAGACTGCGCGCGATCGTGAATTCCACGAACGCGAGGTCGAGGACCGTCCTCTCTGCTTCGCTGGCCGCGACCGCGAGTTGTTCGACCAGGTTGATCAGACGCCGCCCGTCGCCGTCGGCATACGCGACGAGCGCATCGCGGGCCGAAGCCTCGATTTGCGCGCTGGGCATAGCGTGCGCAGCAGCCCGATCGAGAAGAATATTCAGGTCTTCGACATGCAGCGGCTCGAGCACATAGACCGTTGCGCGCGACAGCAGCGCGCCGATGACCTCGAACGACGGGTTTTGGGTTGTGGCGCCGATGAAGGTCACGACACCCTGCTCGACGAAAGGCAAGAACGCATCCTGCTGCCCCTTGTTGAAGCGATGGACCTCGTCGACGAACAGAAGAGTCGCGCGTCCGAATTGCGCAAGGGTCGCCTGCGCGCGGGCCACCGCGTCGCGAATGTCCTTCACCCCGGCAAGCACAGCCGAGAGCGCAATGAATTCCATGTTGAAGGCGTCCGCCATCAGTCGCGCCAGCGTCGTTTTGCCAACACCCGGCGGACCCCACAGAATCATCGAATGCGGCTTGCCCGCGGCGAAGGCGACCGCAAGGGGTTTGCCGGGGGCGAGCAGATGCCGCTGTCCGATCACCTCGGCGATGGTCTTCGGTCGCAAGCGCTCGGCGAGCGGCACCGCGCCTTGCGCAGCCGTTGCGTCGGAAAATAAGTCGTTCATGCGAACCGGAGAACGAAAAATAGAGGGAAAGTTCTGGCGTCGCTTGGTCGCTTGCCGTTGCTGTACCGAATTATGCGGGGTAGAGTTGGCCATTGCACGTCACTCCGCGCCGCGGCGAATTCTCGCCCTGCGCGCATTGCCGCCTCCCTTAGGACCCGAGCCTATGCGCGATAACCCCGTGAAGGCCACGCTCGCCGCCGGTGGCCGTGCGTGCGGCGCCATGGTGTTCGAGTTCTTCTCGCCCGGGCTGCCGCAGATTTGCAAGAACGCCGGGGCCGACTTTGTGCTCTTCGACATGGAGCACACCGGGCTCTCGTTCGAATCGCTGAAGATTCAAGTCGCGCTGTGCCGCGGCTTGGATCTGGTGCCGATGGTTCGGGTGCCGCGCAACGAATATCATTTCATTGCCCGCGCACTCGATCTCGGCGCACTGGGCGTCATGGTGCCGATGGTCGGTACGGCCGCGGAAGCGGAACACGTCGTGGCCTGTACGCGCTACCCGCCCGCCGGCCGGCGCGGCGCCGCATTCGGGTTCGCGCACGATGACTATCAAGGCGGCGAGATTACCGCGAAGATCGCGGCGCTCCACGCGCGCACCTTGGTGATCGCCCAGATCGAAACGGATGAAGGTTTGGGTAACGTCGGCGCTATCGCTGCCGTGCCCGGCGTCGATGCACTCTGGCTCGGGCATTTCGATCTCACCAACTTCATGGGCATTCCCGGAGCGTTCGGACACCCGAGCTACGTCGCCGCCGTAGCTCAAATCGTCGCCGCCTGTGATGCGCACGGCAAGGCCGCCGGGTTCCTGGCCGCCGATGACGAATGGGCCCGTGAGTACGTGGGCAAGGGCTTTCGTTTGCTCGCCTACGGGCTCGATCAACTGATGCTGCAGAATGCGCTCCGGCACGGCCTGGACGTGCTGCGCACCGCCGTCCGCTAGCGTCCGACGTACTTCCGGACAGCACACTTGGAACGGGAGCAACATGGCAGAAAACTTTAGAGTCGGCGTGACGCGCGACATTCTCGATTCGCGCGGAGAGCCGGCATTCGGCCGCAAGGCGCTGCAGATTCTCGATCGCGCACCGAAGGTGGAGTGGGAATACCTCCCGCAAATCGTGACCGACATCACCGCCGACCACGCGGCCGCTTACGACGCGATCTACGTGAACCTCCCGCGCGTCGCGGCCGCCGCCGTTGTGCGCGCCGATTGCCGCGTGCGGGTTGTGGCTCGCCACGGTGTGGGTTACGACTCGGTGGACGTTTCCGCGATGACGAATGCCGGCGTGGTGATCACCAATACGCCGAGCTCGATGCCCCGCCCTGTCGCGACGATTGCGCTGACGTTCATCCTGGCGCTTGCCGGTCGGCTGATGCTGAAGGACAAGCTGACCCGTACCGGCCGCTGGCACGAGCGGATGGACAACATGGGCATGGGCCTGACCGGCCGCACGCTCGGTGTAATCGGCGGCGGGCGCATCGGCCAGGAATTGCTACGGATGGCGCGGACGTTCGCTCTGCAACTTCTCGTGGCCGATCCCTATGTCGACGAGGTCGAGCTCGGCTATATCGGCGCGCGCACGGTGAGCCTTGACGAGTTGATGCGCGAAGCGGACTTCGTCGTCGTGTGCTGCCTGCTCAACAGCGGCACCCATCACCTGGTCGGTGCGCCGCAGTTTGCGCAAATGAAGCCCACTGCATATTTCATCAACGTCGCACGCGGGCCTATCGTCGACGAGCCTGCGCTGATCGCGGCACTCCGCGCAGGCCGCATGGCCGGTGCGGCGCTGGACGTCTTCGAGCAGGAGCCGGTGGACCCGCGCAATCCACTGCTGGAAATGGACAACGTGCTGCTCGCGCCGCATTCGTTGTGTTGGACCGACGAATGCTTCGGCAATATGGCGGCCACAGGATTGCAGAGCATTGTCGATGTCGCGCAGGCGCGCAAGCCGCAGTTCGTCGTCAATCCCGAAGTGCTCGTCCATCCGCGCGTGCAAGAGTGGTTGCAGCGCGCTTGAGGACGCGCTGCCTCCTACGATTCTGTCGAGAAATTTACAGCGAAGAAAAACTACGCGAGAAAGCCTGAGCGCACAAAATCAACATCGCAATTTCCGTTGACCTGTCGTGCAAGCAATCCCATGTGATTGCGGGTAAACAAGTAGATTTGTCGCGGAACAATGTTGAATGCGGATCACGACAATTGCCGAGACCTTAGAAGCATGAAAGCACGTTCATCTCCCTTTGTGGACGCTGGGTCAGATTGTCGCGTATTTCCCTCCGTGATATGGTCAAGAACGTCCCAGCCAGTACGGTCGATCAGTCGCCTTAGTCCAGCGTCCGAGAAAATCCAGAAATTCGTCGCGTCATTGTTCGCTTCAGACGCGTGAAGCAAGTAACCCACGGGGAGTTCGGCAAATCGTGTCTTCAGGTCCGGAGAATACTGCGCAATGCGCGTACTGATTACGGCGAAACGCGCAACCCGCGCGAGACTCTCCAACACATAGAAAGGATTCTTCAAGTGATAAAGAATGCCCATGAAGATTACCAACCCGTATTGCTTTCTCGGCCAATCAAAGTACGCATCGAGGTTAATTTCGTGAATGTTCACGAGTGATTCACGCGCCTCTTTGAGAAGACGTGCACCTCGTAGAGTGTTGAAATTGTTCGGCCCGTAGTCAACGATGTCGACATCGCAACCTAGTGTCTCCATTAAGAACGCCAAGTCCCCGTCCGCAGCACCGACGTCCGCTATCGGCAGCCCTCCAATCAGGTTGTCGAGTTCGCGATTGGCGCCCCTTAGTAGCGTGTCGAGGTGTATTAGGTTGCTGAGAGTCCCATACGGGTACCAAGGAAAGTTCTCGCCACCAATTCGACGCTTCTGGTCGGCCAGCTCTAACTCAAAATCTTTTGCCTTTGTTCGCAGGTCTGCGATATTCATATTGCGCTTATACGGGCCTGTAAACCCGATTTTTCAGCGATGGTAGCCCGGATCAATAAACCGCATCATAATCGCCGACATTGATCAGAACGATTTCCCTTTCCCGGATCAGCAGTTCGATCGTGATGCGATACGACAGGTTGATGGAGATCGAGTGCAATCCTGCCAGCCGGCCTTTCGGTGCATGCAGCCGCAGCGACGGATGGTGTGGATTCAGCGCGAGTAGTTCCAGCGTCTTTCGGTACTGCGCCCGCAACTCCGGGTGACGTCCCAGGAACCGCCCCGCGCGCCGGTTGTAGCTTTCCGGAAAAACCAGTTCATACGGCACGTCGCTTGGTCCTGGTCACGCGTTTGACGTGCGCCGCGGGAGACTCGCGCACGACCCGCCCCGCAACCACATCGGCCTTCGCTTCGCGCAACGCGCTTTCGAGTTCGCACTCGCGCAGATGGTGGTAGTGTGCGATATCCATGACGACAAACCGATCCTCTCCGCGCACTGAAATGATGGCATCAGGCGCGTTTTCAAGCACTCTTTCCAGCGCCGCGATTCCCTTGGTCTTGAGTTCATTGGCAGTTATCGCACCCATGATCGTCTCCTGAACCGTACGTTGAATAGTGCGATTCTAAGTCCGGGCGTTGGCGTTGTCGAGATCGCGCGATTAACGATGCGCCGCCTCCTCTGGTCGCTGGCCTGCGTTGCGTTCGCGGTTCCCGTGCTCGCGGTCGATCTGCAGGGGCATCGTGGCGCGCGCGGTCTCGCACCCGAGAACACGCTGGCTGCGTTCCGGCTCGCGCTCGATATCGGCGTCACCACACTCGAGACCGACCTGGGGGTCACCCAAGACGGCGTGCTCGTGCTGTCGCACGATCCCTATCTCAATCCGGACCTGGTGCGCGGGCCGGATGGCCGCTGGCTTGCCGAGCGAGGCCCGGCGCTCCACACGCTCACGTTGGCGGAACTCAAACGCTACGATATCGGCCGCATCAATCCCGACGCTGCCTACGCGAAACAGTGGCCGCAGCAGACGGCGACCGACGGCGAACGCCCGGTGACGTTGGTCGAGTTGTTCGACTTGATCAGAACCAGCGGGAAATCCGTTCGCCTTAACGTCGAGACCAAGTTGACGCCGGAAAGCGGTGCCGCGACGCCGGACCCGCTGACGTTCGCGCGCCTGGTAGTGGACGCAATACGCGCATCGGGAATGGCCGAGCGCGTGACCGTGCAGTCGTTCGACTGGCGCACGCTCCGCCACGTCCATACGCTTGCGCCGGAGATCAAAACCGCATGCCTGACTATCGAGTCCGAAAATTTTGATACGGTCCAGCGAAAGACCGGTGCGCCCTCACCGTGGCACGCAGGTGCAAATCTCGCCGATCACGCCGGATCGCTGCCGAAGCTCGTACACGCGTCCGGTTGCCGCACGTGGTCGATGTTCTGGCGCAATCTGACCCAAGCGGATCTGGCCGAAGCGCGCGCGCTGCGCCTGACTGTGCTGCCATGGACGGTTAACGACCCGGCCGAGATGGCGCGCCTGATCGATTGGGGCGTCGACGGAATCATTACCGATTATCCCGACCGGCTGCGCGCCGTGATGACCGCGAAGAAGTTGCCGCTACCGTAGGTCTTAAAGCATGCTTTCGTGGTGACAGCTTGCGTCGGTCACCACAGCGTCAGCTTCAGTTAGTCTCGCCGATCACGTCCGCACCCTTCGGCGGGGCGAAGCGAACAAGATCGGGCGCGAGCTTCGGATTGCGCTCGACGTTGCCGAACCGGACGCTGCTGCGTTGACCGAACGTGTCGAGCAGTTCGAGCGCCGCCAGATTCCGGCCGTCGAAGCCCAACCGAATTTCGCTGAACGTCGCGTCCTTGGCGAGTGGGATCGCCGCCAGCCAGTCCAGACCGTCCGCTGCCGGCAATTCTTTCCACGCAAATGCACGCTCGACCTCCTGATTGCCGGAGAGTAACGCCGCGGGTGTCGCGCCCAGGGCATCGCCGACCTTGCGCACGATGACCTGATTCAAGTCTTCATCGAACACCCACACGCGCTGTCCATCGCCGACGAGTAGCTGCTTGTACGGTTTTTCGACGCTCCAGCGAAATTTCCCGGGACGCGACAATGAAAATTCGCCGTTGGCCTGCTGCGTTGTGCGGCCGGAAGAATCGACGACGGTCTGCGTAAATTGCGCGCGCGCGGTTTGCGTATCGCGGACAAACGCACGCAACTGTTCCAACGTCGCCGCGCTCGTGTCGGCCGCATAAAGGTTCAGCGCCAGCGCGACAGCGAGCCCGCCCCGACCCCAATGTTTACCGTGCAGGTACCGCATCAAGAAGGTGCTCCGAGTTCCATCCCCGGAAAATGCGCAAGGCAATTGCCCACTGGGTCGAGGATTAGAAAGGTATGCGCAAGGCCGGCGCGCACATTACCGCCTGTCGCGTGCTTGAACGGGTGAATGTACACGCGCCAGGCGCTCAAGACCAACTCTTCATACCGGCTTGTCTTTGCCCGCCGGCACCAGCACTTCGCGGTTGCCGTTGGTCTGCATGGCCGAGACGAGGCCCGCGCGCTCCATCTGTTCGATGAGCCGCGCGGCGCGGTTGTACCCGATGCGCAGATGCCGCTGGACCAAGGAGATCGACGGCCGGCGCGTTTTCAGCACGACATTGACCGCCTGGTCGTACATCGGGTCGGACTCGGCATCGGTGGCTGCCGCGGCCGTGCCTTCTTCCGTGTCGCCGCTACCATCGCCGTGATCGAGTACGCCCTCGACGTAGAGCGGCTCGCCTTGATCCTTCAGGTGCGCGACTACGCGATGCACTTCGCCGTCCGACACGAATGCGCCGTGCACGCGCAGCGGATAGCCGGTGCCCGGTGGCAGGAACAGCATGTCGCCTTGTCCGAGCAGCGCCTCGGCGCCTCCCTGGTCGAGAATCGTGCGCGCGTCGACTTTGCTCGCGACCTGAAACGCAATGCGCGAAGGAATATTCGCCTTGATGAGCCCGGTGATTACGTCCACCGAAGGGCGCTGCGTCGCGAGAATAAGATGAATGCCGGCTGCGCGCGCCTTTTGCGCGATGCGTGCGATCAACTCTTCGATCTTCTTCCCGGTGACCATCATGAGATCGGCCAGCTCATCGACGACCACGACAATCAACGGCATTTCCTCCAGCGGTTCGGGCGCCCCCGGAGTGGAAGTAAGCGGATTGGCCAGCGGCTTGCCGGCTTTTCTTGCCTCGACGATGCGCGCGTTGTAGGTGCCGAGATTGCGCACGCCCAACTGCGAGATCAGTTTATAGCGCCGCTCCATTTCGGCGACGCACCAGTTGAGCGCGTTCGGCGCGAGCTTCATGTCGGTGACCACCGGTGCCAACAGATGCGGGATACCTTCGTACACGGAGAGCTCGAGCATCTTGGGATCGATCAGCAACAGCCGCACTTGTCTTGGCTCCGCTTTGTAGAGGAGCGACAGGATCATCGCGTTGACCGCCACTGACTTGCCCG
>JBPCLS010000302.1:0-10456 GCA_051003055.1 Casimicrobiaceae bacterium | reverse complement strand
CGCGTCGTACCCGCAATGGGCGTGACAATCGCCGCGTCTTCCTGCGCGAGCGCATTCAAAAGGCTCGACTTGCCGACATTCGGCCGCCCGACGAGGACGACGGTCAACCCCTCGCGTAACAGCGCTCCGGTTTTCGCACGCGTGAGCACGCGTTCAAGCTGCGCCCGAATTCCTGCAAGGCGGCCAGCGACGTCGTGCGCACGCACGAACTCGATGTCCTCCTCCGGAAAGTCAAGTGTCGCCTCCGTGTACATACGCAGTTCGATCAACTGCTGCACGATGCTCTGCACATCGCGCGAAAATTCGCCGGTAAGGCTCTTCATCGCTGCGCGCGCGGCGGTCGCGGTGGCGGCATCGATTAAGTCCGCAACACTTTCCGCTTGCGCGAGATCGAGCTTGCCGTTCAAGAAGGCGCGCTTGGTGAATTCGCCGGGTTCCGCCAGCCGCGCGCCGAGCTCAATGCACCGCGCAAGTACTAGACGGAGCACCGCAGGGCCGCCGTGCCCATGCAGCTCGAGCACCGATTCACCGGTGTAGGAATGCGGCGCGGGAAAATACAGCGCGAGGCCGCGGTCGAGCGGCGCGCCGGAGTGGTCGCGAAATTCGACCAGCGTGGCAACGCGCGGCCGCGGCATGCGGCCGACGATGCCTTCGATCAACGTTGCAAGCTCGCCTCCGGAAACGCGGACGATGCCCACGCCACCTCGCCCCGGCGGGGAGGCAATCGCAGCAATAACCGGCGCGCCACGAGACAAGGCCATCCGCGCTCTATAGGCAAACGCGGCGAGTGCATTCCCGCTGCGTCGGCGGCGCGATCAGCGACGTTTTGCGGTGACCAGCGCCGCTTCTCTTTCCAGGAGCCGGTTCATGTGCCACTGCTGCGCAATCTGCAGGATGTTGTTGACGAGCCAATACAGGACGAGCCCGGAAGGAAAAAAGATGAATAGCACCGAAAACGCGATGGGCATGATCTGCATGATCTTCGCCTGCACCGGATCGGTAATTGGCGTCGGCGACAATTTCACCTGCAGATAAGCGGTGATCGCGTAGACAACGGGCAACACGAAATACGGATCGGGCGCCGAAAGATCGCGGATCCAGCCGATCCACGGCGCGTGCCGCAGCTCGACCGCGGAGAGCAGAACCCAGTACAGCGCGATGAACACCGGGATCTGGACGAGAATCGGCAGGCACCCTCCCATCGGGTTGATCTTCTCGACCTTGTACATTTCCATCATCTTCAACTGCAGTTGCTGCTTGTCGTTTGCGTATTGCTGCTGTAGCGCCTTCATTTTGGGCGCGATCACCTTCATCTTTCCCATCGACCGCGCCGCCGCGGCGTTCAACGGAAAGAACGCCGCCTTGATGAGGATAGTCATCACCACAATCGCCCAGCCCCAGTTGCCGATGATGCTGTAGAGCCACTTGAGCAGCAGGAACAGCGGCGCGGCCAGGATCGTGAAAATGCCGTAGTCGACGACCAGGTCCAGGCCCTTGGCGATTTTTGCCAGCGTGTCCTGATCCTGCGGGCCCACGTACAGCGGCACCCGCACATCGCCGGTGGTCCCCGGCGCAATCGTTCCGACCGGTAAGATGAGCCCCGCGGAATAAAGCCCGTTCTCGAGCTTCTTCGTATAGAACTCGCGCGGCGCTTTCTTTTCGTCCGTTGGGAGCCACGCGGCAACGAAGTAATGCTCGATCATCCCGACCCAGCCATTGTCGGCGGTCTTCTGATACGGCGGCTTGCGATTGGGGTCCGCCGCGAGCTTGTCGATGTCGGCAAATTCGATCTTCTTGAAATTGTCCTGGTCGTTGTAGACGACCGGCCCCACATACGCGGCGGGTGCGCCCCAGGACGGCGGCGAGACCAGCTTGCTGTCGCGTGTCAACTGAAAGTAGGCGTACGGGGCGATTGGCGCCGTGCCGGTGTTGGTGATCTCGAACGCGGCGTCGATGACATAGCTGCCGCGATGGAAGGTCAGCGTCTGCACGACCTTCGCGCCCGACGGCGCGGTCGCTTCCAGCTTCAATGCGACCGTATCGGTGCCCGCGGCGAGCTCGCGTGGTCCGGGCATCGCTTCATAAACAGTGCGATGGTTCGGCAGACCTTCGCCGATCAACCCGGCTTGCGCGACAAAGATGCGATCGGTCGTACGCTGCAAGGCCAAGTAGGGTTTGGATAGATCCTCGGAATCCCGGTGCCGGTCCAGCGCGACACGCGTGAGCACTCCCCCCGCCGTATCCACCTGCGCCGTGTAGAGGTCGGTGCGAATGGTGATCGTTCGGCCGCCTGGCGCGGTGGCAATTCCCGATGGGACCGGCACCGCACCGGGACCGGCCGGCGTGGCCGGCGGCGCGAGCGTGGACGGAAGCGGGAGGTCCGCGGAACCCGTCGCAACGGATCCGGGAACCGGCGCTATTTTCTGCGCGGGTGGCGGCAGCGGGTTGCGTTCGCGCTGCCAAGCTTCAAACAGAAAGAACGCGGAAAACGTAAAGATGACGACAAGTATGAGGCGTTGGGTGTCCATCGGAATCGCAAAGATCGCGGCGCGGCCAGAAGGCTTCCGCCCCGCTTGGTCAGGGAACGGGGTCGTAGCCCACGGCGTTGAAAGGATGGCACCGACAAACGCGCGCCGCGGCGAGCGCACTACCGCGAATCGCACCGTGCTTCGCAATCGCCGCGCTCGCGTAGTCGGAACAACAGGGCAGAAACCGGCAATTCGTGCCCAATAACGGACGCAATACGAACCGGTATCCCCGCAGCAGGGCGAGCAGCGCGAGCTTCATGCGCTCGGTCGGAGAAGTGCGGCCAGGAGCTGCGCCGCCTCGATAGCGGCGGCTTGTTGCTCCGACCGATTGGCGGCGCGCTTTAAACGAAGGATCACGTCGAAACCATCAATGGCAGGTCGCAGGGCGCGCACGCTTTCACGAAAACGCCGGCGCACGAAATTGCGATCCACCGCGCGCGGCAACGTCTTGCGCGCAATGACATACCCGGCGCGGCCCACGTCCGCCGTCGCGGGGGCAGCGATGACTTGCACGTATTGCCCTTCGCTACGCTGTCCGCTACGAAACACCGCATCGTAAGCGCCCGCGCCGGTAAGACGATAGGCCCGGCCCGGGGGCCGTACCGGCAGCATGCGCGGATGAGATTAACCGCGCCGCACGCGTACGCAACCGCGTAGCGGGGTCTTCAATCAGACCGACAGCCGCGCACGACCTTTGGCGCGGCGTGCGGAAATGACTTTACGGCCGCCGACCGTCGCCATGCGGGCGCGAAAACCGTGCGTGCGCGCACGGCGAACTTTGGATGGCTGGTACGTGCGTTTCATATTCGCCTTAGATTTCGCTCGGTCAGTTTACGTTACTAGACTTTATGAGCCAAAAAAGCCTTACATTAGAGCGCGTTATGCCTCCCGCTGTCAATGCTCGCCTTGTGCCGCCCTGCCGGCTCCGCGGTGCAAGCAGTCACTTACCGGTAATCACGCGCTTGGCCAGCCCCCACAACAGCCCCGTTAGTGTCACGACGAATGCTGTGGATAACTTGGGGTTGCGGGTCTACAATCGCTTTCCGTACGGACAGCTTCCCGCGTTAAAAAAACAAAAAGGCGCGCAAGCGTAGACCGGCGCAGCAATTCTTAGTTGTCCCGCGGTAACCGCCCGAAGATTTTCATAAGAAACCCTATGCAGTTTGCGCTTTCGCCTGCCTGGACTTGCTGTCTTGCCACCTTCGAGCGTGAGCTGACGCCGCAGCAATTCACGACGTGGATCCGCCCGCTGACCTGCGCGGATGAAGGCGGAACCCTGCGGCTATTCGCACCCAATCGCTTTGTCCTGCAGTGGGTCAAAGATCGCTTTGGCAGCCGTATCGAGCATTTGGCGCGCGAGGCCACGGGCGCTCCAATCCACGTCGAGTTCGGGGTCGCGGACGAGTTGACCCAGACCGTCGCCCTACCGCCGCCTCCCGTTGTGGATACCTTGCCCGCGCCTGACATGGCGGAAGTTGCCTTCGCTCGAAGCTTCCCCCACCCGGCAGTTGCGTCGCCGCCGCGAAAAGCCGGCCCGACGAGCCTTAATCCCACCTTCAATTTCGCCTCATTCGTCGCGGGCAAGGCCAACCAACTGGCCCGCGCAGCGGGCCTGCAGGTCGCCGAACATCCGACTTCCTACAACCCGCTGTTCGTCTACGGTGGCGTTGGTCTCGGGAAAACGCACCTGATCCAGGCCATCGGCAACCATATCCTGGAGCAAGACCCCGAAGCCAAGATCCGCTATATCCACGCAGAAACCTATGTTTCGGACGTGGTGCGCGCCTACCAGCACAAGGCTTTTGACGAATTCAAGCGTCATTACCGCTCGCTCGATCTGCTGTTGATCGATGACATCCAGTTCTTCGGGGGAAAGTCGCGGACGCAGGAAGAATTTTTCTACCTGTTCAACACGCTTATCGAAGCGCACAAACAAGTCGTGATCACATGCGACACCTACCCGAAACAAATCGCCGGCCTCGAAGAGCGTTTGATTTCACGGTTTGGCTGGGGCCTGACCGTCGCGTTAGAACCGCCAGAACTCGAGATGCGCGTTGCGATCCTGTTGGCGAAGGCTGGGTCGATGGGGCTGCGCGTCGACGAGCAAGTGGCCTTCTTCATCGCCAAGCACATCCGCTCCAACGTGCGCGAACTGGAAGGGGCGCTAAAGAGGGTGCTCGCGTACTCGACTTTCCACGGACAGGAGATATCGTTGAACTTGGCGAGGGAAGCCCTGCGCGACCTTCTCGCCGTGCAGAATCGGCAGATCTCGATCGAAAATATCCAGAAGACCGTCGCCGAGTATTACAAGATACGCATCTCCGACATGCATTCGAAAAAGCGCTCGCGCGCCATCGCGCGGCCGCGGCAGGTAGCGATGGCGCTGGCCAAGGAGCTCACGCAAATGTCGTTGCCGGAAATTGGCAGCAACTTCGGAGGTCGCGACCATACGACGGTTCTGCATGCTTGCCGGCAGATCGGCAAATTGCGCGAGTCTATGCCGAGCTTGAACCAGGACGTCAACTTCCTGCTGCAGGTATTGCGCAGTTGATCGGGCCAGGCTGCGAAGATTCCGACGTACTTTTCCCCTATGAGAACGGCTCGATTGCCGGTATAATCGACAAGCTTTGCGCCGAATCAATTGTGGGTTACTACGCGGGGATTACCGCGAACGTTTTTCATCCCCAAACGATGCACAGTCTTCGCGTCTCTTTTCCTATCGGTTGGGCGCGCTGTAAGCTCATCATGTTGAAGTCTTTTCGCAGGTAATCCCGTGTTTGCACCTGCTCCTATTAGCTCTTCTTAATATTCAACAATGCAATTAAAGCAGATCGAACGCAATGCGCTGTTGAAGCCGCTTCAAGCGGTTTCGGGAATCGTCGAGCGAAGACATACGCTACCAATACTCGCCAATGTCTTGCTCGAACAGCGCGCTGGCAACTTGTACGTCACGGCCACTGATCTGGAAATGCAGATCACCGCGCAAACGCCGATGAATGGTCACGACGCGCAAGCGACAACGGTAGGCGCGCGCAAATTACAGGATCTGTTGCGGGCATTACCCGAAAACGCGACGTTGAGCGTTGACGTAACCGGCAACAAAATGACGCTGCGCGCCGAGCGGTCGCGATTCAATTTGCAAACGCTCTCCGCGGCCGATTACCCGCGAATCAGCGCGGGCAGCGAGCAATTGCAAACGTTTGCGCTGCCGCAAAAGGACCTGCGGGCACTGATCAAACTGACCGAATTTGCGATGGCGCAGCAGGATATTCGTTATTACCTGAACGGCATGCTGATTGTCGTTGATGACGGATTGCTGCAGGTGGTCGCAACCGACGGCCACCGGCTCTCCTGGGCGAGCCTCAAAGTCGACGGGAAATACGCGCACCAGGAAGTCATCCTGCCGCGCAAGACGATACTCGAGCTGTCCAAACTGCTGTCGGACGGGGATGACCTCGTCACGCTCGACATTCTCGCCAATCAAGTGCGCTTTCGCTTCGCGAACGTCGAGCTCGTGTCGAAAGTGGTCGATGGCAAATTTCCGGATTTCAAGCGGGTCATCCCAGTCGGGCACACCAAGGAAATTGAATTGCCGCGCGGCGAGGTACTCGCTGCCTTACAGCGCGCCGCTATTCTTTCCAATGAAAAATTTCGCGGCGTCCGCCTGGTACTCGCCGCGGATCAACTCAGGATTATCTGCACGAACAGCGAGCAGGAAGAAGCCGAGGAAGAACTCGAAGTCGCTTATCAGGGCGAACCGCTCGATATCGGTTTCAACATCACGTACTTGCTCGACGCATTGCAAAATTTGAGCGTCGATCGGGTGCGCTTCGCGTTCGGTGACGCGAATTCCAGCGCAGTGCTGACGATGCCGGAGCGTGACGACTACAAGTACGTCGTCATGCCGATGCGCATTTAGCCTGCCAGTATGACGCCAGCACAAGCGATCCCCCTGCCGAAGCCAAACGGCGGCGACTACGATTCGTCAAGCATCAGAATCCTGAAAGGCCTGGACGCGGTCCGCAAGCGTCCCGGCATGTACATCGGCGATACGTCGGACGGCACCGGCCTGCACCACATGGTGTTCGAGGTGCTCGATAACGCCATCGATGAAGCGCTTGCCGGCTGGTGTGACGATATGAAGGTCATCATCCACGCCGATGGCTCGGTGTCGGTTTTGGACAACGGACGCGGGATTCCCACGGACATCAAAATCGACGACGAGGAACGCCGCTCCGCCGCGGAAATCGTGATGACCGAGTTGCACGCCGGAGGGAAGTTCGACAACAACAGCTACAAGGTGTCGGGCGGCCTGCATGGTGTCGGCGTTTCGGTAGTAAACGCACTGTCGGAATGGCTCAAATTGAAAATCTGGCGCGACGGTCACCTGCACCAGATGGAGTTTCGCAACGGCGTGGCCACGGCCCCGCTCGCCCCCGTCAGCGTTAGCGACCGGCGGGGCACCGAAGTCCACTTCATGGCCTCGAAAGAAACGTTCAGTCAGGTCGAATACCATTTCGAGATTCTCGCGAAGCGTCTGCGCGAACTCTCGTTTCTGAACAACGGGGTCAAGATTGAGCTCGTCGATCAACGTGACGGCAAGAGCGAGAATTTCGCGTATTCCGGCGGCGTAAAGGGTTTCGTCGAGTACATGAACCGGACCAAGTCGGCGTTGCATCCGAAAATCTTCCATGCGATCGGCGAGCGCGAAGGCGTAATCGTCGAGGTCGCGATGCAGTGGAACGATTCGTATGCCGAATCCGTCCAGTGTTTCACCAATAACATCCCGCAGCGTGACGGTGGCACGCACTTGACGGGTTTACGGCAAGGGCTGACCCGTACGCTTAACCACTACATTGAAAAGGAAGAGATCGCCAAGAAAGCGAAAGTGGAAACGACGGGCGATGACATGCGCGAAGGGCTTACTTGCGTGTTGTCGATAAAGGTGCCCGAACCCAAATTCTCATCGCAAACCAAGGACAAGCTCGTTTCGTCCGAAGTGCAACCTCTGGTGCAGGAAATCGTAAGCGCGAAGCTCGCCGAGTTTTTGCTCGAGAATCCGGTCGATGCGCGGATCATCTGCACGAAGATTGTCGATGCTGCGCGCGCGCGGGAAGCGGCGCGCAAGGCGCGCGATCTGACGCGCCGCAAAGGCGTGCTCGACGGTATGGGCTTGCCGGGGAAGTTGGCCGATTGCCAGGAGCGCGACCCCGCTTTGTGTGAGCTGTATCTGGTCGAGGGTGATTCCGCCGGTGGTTCGGCGAAACAGGGACGCGATCGGAAATTCCAGGCGATCCTCCCGTTGCGCGGCAAAATTTTGAACGTCGAGCGAGCGCGGTTCGACAAGCTCGTTTCATCGCAGGAAATTATTACATTGATTACCGCGCTGGGGACGGGCTTTGGGAAGCCGGGCAACGACAAAGAAGACAAGGATGCGTTCAACGCCGACCGCCTGCGCTACCACCGCATCATCATCATGACCGACGCCGACGTCGATGGCTCGCATATCCGCACGTTGTTGCTCACGTTCTTTTATCGCCAGATGCCCGCGCTGGTGGAGCGCGGCCATGTCTACATTGCGCAGCCGCCGCTGTACAAGGCCAAGCAGGGCAAGGAAGAGGTTTACTTGAAGGACGATCAGGAATTGAAGCAGCACCTGCTCAGGGTCGCGCTCAAGGGCGCCGAGCTGACGCCGGGAGCGGGTCGCGCACCGCTTGCCGCCGAAACGTTCGCCAATGTCGCGCGCGAGTTCCTGTTGGCGGAAGCGGTGATCGATCGCGTGGCGCGGCTCGTCGATCCGCAGGCGTTGCACGCGATGTTGAATGGTGTGCGGGTGGATGTGTCGACCGAAATTTCCGCCCGCGAAAGCGCTCGGGTGTTGCAGGCGCAGATCAATGACCCGGAAGTCAGCGTCGAGTCGCGTTACGATGTGCCCACCGAAGTTTGGCGCCTGGTCATTGTTCGGGTCCATCACGGAACGCCGCACGTCACGGCGATCGATCCCGATTTTCTGGCAAGCGGTGACGCCACGCAGATTCGCGCGGCGGCCGACGTGCTGCAAGACCTCGTTCTTCCCGGCGCGGTCATCAAACGCGGCGATAAGCAGCAGGCGGTCAAGACGTTCAAGGAGGCGCTCGACTGGCTCCTGAATGAGGCGCGCAGCAGCACGACGATCCAGCGCTACAAGGGACTCGGTGAGATGAATCCCGAGCAACTATGGGAAACGACGATGGATCCCAAAGTCCGGCGATTGCTGCGGGTTCAGATCGACGACGCCATTTCCTCCGACGAGATATTTTCAACGCTCATGGGCGAGCATGTCGAACCACGCCGTGCGTTCATCGAATCGAATGCATTGGGTGTGCGCAACCTCGACGTTTGACGGAGCGTCGTTGCATCGCTCAGCCGCTTTGCGGTTTCGCCCGTACGCGACCTTGATCGGGCTCCTGGTGCTGCTGCTTGCGCTTCCGGCAAAATTGGATCTGGTCGTCATGTGCGCGCCCGAATGAGCGGGCCCGACGTGGCTTTGAACGTGTCTCAACAGACGCCCGAGCGCACGAGTTGCGATCCGCGCGCGCAACCTTTGCTCGCGCGCCTCGGCTTGGGAAACGTCAACCTTGGGGTGGGACTCGGGCGTGGCGGATGGCGTGGTTCCGGCGCTACTCTCGCGTCGATCAACCCCGCCAACGAACAGCGCCTGGCCGACGTTACGACGGCGAACGCCGACGATCTGGAAGCGGCACTCGCTGGCGCCGTGGCCGCTGCTCGCGTGTGGCGCGATGTACCCGCGCCGCAACGCGGAGAAGCGGTCCGGCGTCTGGGTGAGCTCCTGCGCCAGCACAAAGATGCGCTGGGCACGCTGGTCGCGCTCGAGAACGGCAAGATCAAGGCGGAGGGTGACGGCGAAGTCCAGGAAATGATCGATATCGCCGATTTTGCCGTGGGTCAGTCGCGGATGTTGTACGGCAAGACGATGCCATCCGAACGCGCCGCGCATCGGATGTTTGAGCAGTGGCACCCGTTGGGCGTCGTGACGGTCATCACCGCGTTCAACTTTCCGGTCGCGGTCTGGGCCTGGAACGCGATGCTCGCCGCGATCTGCGGCAACGCGGTCATCTGGAAGCCGTCGCCCAAGACGCCGCTGGCAGCGCTCGCCGTGCAGATGCTGGTGCAGCGCGTCATCGAAGACTTAGCACTTCCCGCGATCTTCACGCTCGTAATCGCCGATAACGCGCTTACGCAAAAGCTCATCAATGATCCGCGTGTGGCGCTGGTTTCGTTTACCGGTTCCTCGGAGGTGGGGCGCGGCATCGCCACAACCGTCGCGGCACGCTTCGGGAAGACGCTGCTCGAATGCGCCGGCAACAACGCGATCCTCGTTGCGGAGGATGCCGATCTCGACCTGGTCGTCCCGGCGGTGTTGTTTGGCGCGGTCGGCACCGCGGGGCAGCGGTGCACGACCACCCGACGGCTCATCGTGCACGCGGCACGCCACGACGAGTTGATCGAGCGGCTCGCGGCTGCTTATGCGCAAGTGCGCATCGGCGATCCGCTGCTGCCCGACACGCTGATGGGACCGCTGATCGACCGCGCAGCCCTTGATCAGTATGCGGTCGCGATCGCCGAGGCGACGCGCGCGGGAGGCCGGCTGGTCTGCGGCGGCCACGTGCGCGGCGGACCCGGCTTCTGGGTCGACCCGGCGATCATCGATGGCGCTCGTAACGAGTGGCCGGTCGTGCAGCGCGAGACATTTGCCCCGATCCTTTACGTGATGCCGTTTGCGACGATCGCCGAAGCGATCGCGCTCAACAACGGCGTGCGCCAAGGATTGTCCAGCGCGCTCTTTACGCTCAACGTACGCACCGCCGAAACGTTTCTCGCGGCGGGCGGCAGCGACTGCGGAATCGCCAACGTCAACATCGGCACGT
>JBPCLS010000301.1:0-7092 GCA_051003055.1 Casimicrobiaceae bacterium | reverse complement strand
CGGTACGGGGATCGGGCCGATCACGATCATGCGCCCGGATTTGCAGTGCGGGCACTGATGGATATCGAGGGAGGCCACGCGCAGCCAGAACGTCGCGACGGATTCGGGCTCAGGCGGCTGCGGTGCGGGCGGAGAATCGAGCGCCGTGCGCGCCTGTGCGAGTTTCTCGCGCTTGGCGCGGTTGGCGAGAATGCCGTAGTGGCGGATGCGCATGAAGCCCGAGGGCAGCACGTGCGGCAGGAAGCGGCGGATGAACTCGGCTGGCGTAAGCGTCATCACCTTGCGCCGGTTGCCGTGAGCATAGTCTTTGTAGCGGAAGCGCACTTCGGTGTCGTGGCAACTCACCAGCCGGTTGTTAGAGATCGCCACGCGGTGGGTGTAGCGGCCGAGATAGTCGAGCACCTGCTCGGGGCCGGCGAAGGGGCGCTTGGCGTAGACCACCCAGGGCTTCTCGCGTAGCTCGCGCAGCATCTGGCGCTGGGCGGTGGGATCGGCGAGTGACGCGCACAATCCGGCGAGCTTGAGCGTGCCTGCGCTAAATAGTTGCTTGAGGCGAGCAAGGAACTTGCCGCGAAACACTGGCGAGAGTGCGGTCACGGGAAAGAGAAACCCGCGGCGCGAAGTGATCCAGTGCCCATCGGGGGCGAGTGCGCCGGCGGCGACGAGGGCGTGGATGTGCAGGTGCTGGGCGAGCGTCTGGCCCCAAGTGTGCAGCACCAAGGTGGCGGCGATGGCCCCGCCTGCCCAACGCGGGTTCTCGCCGAACTCGATGAGGGTGTCCGAGACGCTCTGGAACAGCAAAGCGTAGAGCGTCTGGGGGTTACCCTGCGCGAGCGCGTTGAGTTCATGGGGCAGCGTAAACACCAGATGGAAGTAGGGCACGGGCAAAAGCTCAGCGCGCCGGGCAGCGAGCCAGCGTTCCTTGGCCAGTGTCTGGCACTTCGGGCAGTGCCGGTTGCGGCAGGAGTGGTAGTGGTAGCGCAAAGCCCCGCATGCATTGCAGCGCTCGACATGGCCGCCGAGCGCCTCGGTGCGGCACGCCTGGATCGCGGCTATCGCCCGGTACTGCACCGGAACGAGGTGGTGTGTGGCTTGATACGCCGCGCCGTGGCGTGCGAAGACTTCGGCCAGTTCTACCTTGACCCTTGCCGCATCCGCGCCATGCGGATGCGTACCCACGGGCTAGCCGCGCGGGGTACCGGGCCGCTCCAGCAGGTCGAGCGGCGAGGTGGCGCCGGACAAGTGCTTCTGCGCGAGATGGAAGTAGCGCGCCGTGGTGGAGAGATTGCCGTGTCCCAGCAGGCGCTGAATGGTGTGCACATCGACGCCCCCCTTCCAACAGGTGCGTGGCAAACGCATGGCGCAGCGCGTGGATGCCGCCTGCCTTGGTGATGCCGGCGTGATCCTTGGCGGCGTAGAAGATGCGCTGCGCGCTGTGAGGCAGCATCGGATGATCGGCTTGCCGCGGGCGCGGAAACAGCCACAGTGCCGGACGTTGTGCAATCCAGTATCGGCGTAGCTCTTTGAGTAGCCGCGGCGAGAGCAGCGTGTAGCGATCCTTCGCTCCCTTGCCTTGCTCGACGCGAATGGTCATGCGATCACTGTCGAGGTCCGAAACCTTGAGATGGCACGCCTCCAGCAGGCGCAAACCGCCGCCATAGGTGGTCATGAGAAAAGCGCGGTGCTTCAGATTCGGCGTGTGCTCGAACAGCGCCGCGACCTCCTCGTGCGAGAGGATCTGCGGCAGGCGCTGCGGAACCCTGGGGCGCGGCAGATTAAATTCCGCCGCCCGGTGCTTGAGCGTGACACGGTAGAGGAACTGCAGCGCACTGGCTATCTCGTTGCAACTGCTGTGCGCGAGCTTGCGCTCTTGCAGCAGGTGCAGCAGGTAGCTCTGGCATTCCGGTTCCGTGATCTGATCGGGCGAGCGGCCATAGAACTTCGCGAACTTCGCAACCGACTCGATGTAGGTTTGCCGCGTCCGGATCGCCAGCCCCCGCAGCGTCATGTCTGCTTCCATTTGCTTACGCAGTGCACCCATGTGTGTCTCCGTATCGTTGACGCGGGAACATCCCGCGCAACCACGCTGACACACACCAGCGCAGCGTGCACACCGCCTCATGCACGTCGCTCGGACAGCTACTGGAAATCGAATCACTTCACCGGACGGCGAAGCTCCGATCACCACCGCGTAAGCGGTTTAGTTCAACTAAAAATGGAAATCCTATTCACGACGGAAAACAAAGCGTCGGTCATCCGTTGGTCGAATACCAAAGGTGGCAAATTCTTCGGAGAATCAATGATGGAGGTTGCAATGGTAGAACCTAAAGAGCCTGCGAGATGGATTCACCGAGCCCAATTAACCTTCTGGACCGCGTCCGCAACAAGATCCGTCTGAAACACTACAGCCTGCGGACCGAGCAGACCTACGTCGACTGGATTAAACGCTTCATTCTTTTCCACGGCAAGCGCGGGATCAGGTTTTGAACACTTTCTCGCCGGTAACGCCCGCGAACGTCCAGATACGGCGATTCAATAGATCCCGTCTTGCGGCAGCATTTTGGGATCGACGCGTGCCCTCATACGCAATCCTCCGCTACGGGGTCACACGGCGTACGTCTTTAGGCGGGGCGGAGCTGGGAAGGCCCCTTGATCAGCGACTCAGCCGGAATGCCTAGATCTCGGTGCAAGCGCTGAATCATGGAAAGTGTGAGCGGGCGCTTGCGGGTGAGCACCTCATATACACGGTTGAGCTGACCCATCATCGGTACAAGGTCCTTTGGCGCAAGCCCAGACTGGTCCATGCGGAACTTGATCGCGTCGATTGGGTCGGGCAGGTCCATGGGATAGCGCTTCCTTTCCCAGGCCACGACCAGCGTCACAAGTACATTCAGGCGATCACCTTCCAATGTACCGTGCCGCGCTGACATCAGGGTTTCGATTTCCCTCAAGGCGGCGCGATGATCGGCCTTGGTTCGCATAGGCTTGACTTCCATAGGCATCACGCGGTTGCTCTTGCGGATCGCGCCCTTCACCCCCGCACCAGACGTGAACTCAGGTTCTCGTCAAACAGCAGCTTCACCCGACCGGCAGGCCGGCCAAGCGCCGCTCGCGGGCGGCCGCGATGGCCAACGCGGCGCGAATGTGCTCGGTCCGCAAGGTCGGAAAGTCGGCCAGCAATTCCGCTTCCGTCATGCCTCCGGCCAGATACTCCAAGATGTCGTATACCGTGATCCGGGTACCCTTGATGCACGGCTTGCCGCTGCGCACGTCGGGCGTGATGGCGATGTAATCTTCGAAATTCATAGATTCAGTGTAGGACGGCACCAATTGCTACGCAAGGCGGGGCCTCGCTTCGAAGAGCGGCCTCACGAGGCCGTAGAAAACACTACGTAGTCCGCAACGCTCTCGCAACGCGCACCGCCACCGCGCGCGGCGGCAGTCGTCCCTCCGCGACGGCGTGACAAGCTACCCCGCCTTCCAACTCGCCGCCGATCGGCAGCAACGCCGGAATTTCGCGCCGGCAGCGCTCGTTGGCATGCGGACAGCGCGGGTGGAACGTACATCCTGGCGGTGGGTCGAGCGGATTGGGAACCTCGCCGCCAACCGCTGTACGCGACGCACCGGTCATTTCCAGATCGGGCACGGCGTCGAGCAGCATTCGCGTATACGGGTGCTGCGCATTCGCGAACAATTGGCGCGTCGGCGCCAACTCCACGATCCGCCCCAGATACATGACACCCACGCGATCGGCGATATGGTGAACGACGGCGAGGTTGTGCGAGATAAAGAGGTAGGTCAGTCCAAGCTGCCGCTGCAGATCGCGCATCAGATTCAAGACTTGCGCCTGCACCGATACGTCGAGAGCCGAAGTGGGCTCGTCGCAGACCAGAAACGATGGATTCGTCGAGAGCGCACGGGCAATCGAGATTCGTTGCCGCTGGCCACCGGAAAATTGGTGCGGATACTTGACGCCATCGGCCGCCGCCAAACCGACCTGCTCGAGCATCGCGACGACCTGCCGTTCGAGTTCGACCCGCGAAGTGTTCGACAACTGCGCGCGAATCGGTTCGGCGACGATGTCGGCGACGCGCCAGCGCGGATTCAAGCTCGCGTACGGATCCTGGAAAATCATCTGCATGCCGCGCCGCGCACGGCGCCGCGCAGCGCTATCGGTTGCCGCGGCGCTGTCCCCGGCGAGCGTGACGCCGTCGTAGACAATCGTGCCGCGCGTCGGCTGGTACAGGCCGACGATGAGCCGCGCAACCGTCGATTTACCGCAACCTGACTCACCGACGAGACCCAAGGTTTCGCCGCGGCGAAGCTCCAGATTGACGCCATCGACCGCCTTCAAGATCACGCGGCCCTTGCGCTCGAGTACGCGATTGAGCCACGGTGGTGAGACGTCGAAGTGGCGCGTGACCTCCGCCAACGTGAGCAGCGCGTCGCTCATTGGTGGACCCCCACGCTTGCGGCTCCCGCCGCTGCGCTGCCCCCCAAGGGGGCGCAATTCGCGCCTTGAGGCGGCCCGCCGTCGCTCATGCGACCAACCAGCATGCGGCGTGCGTGGCGCCTGCAGGCAACAGTTCGGGTCGCTCCCGAACGCAGCGGTCGAACGCGTGCGGGCAGCGCGGGTGAAACGCGCACCCCGGCGGAACGGCGGTCAGTCGCGGCATCGAACCGTCGATCTGCATCAACCGCTCGCGCTCGTCGACGATCGACGGGATCGATCCCATCAAACCGACTGTGTACGGATGTTGCGGCCGATGAATCACCGCGGCGACCGGCCCGATCTCGACGATCCGGCCGGCGTACATAACCGCCACCCGATCGGCGGTTTCGGCGATGACGCCCATATCGTGCGTGACCAGCATCACCGCCGTGCCATGGTCACGGCATAGGCTCTTCAGAAGCTCGATGATTTGCGCCTGGATGGATACGTCGAGCGCGGTCGTCGGCTCATCGGCGACGATTAATTTCGGACGGGCGGCGAGCGCGAGCGCGATGACCACCCGCTGGCGCATGCCCCCGGAGAATTGGTGCGGGTAATGATCGATCCGCCGCGCCGCAGCGGGAATTCCGACCTCGTCGAGCAGTGCGATCGCCCGTTCGCGCGCGGCCGTCTCGGTCATTCCCAAGTGCGTGCGAATGGTTTCGATCAACTGCCGGCCGACCGTGTACAGCGAGTTGAGCGATGTCAGCGGGTCCTGGAACACCGCGCCAATTTCGCGGCCGCGTACGGCGCGCATCGCGGTATACGGCAGATTATCGATGCGCCGTCCGGCAAGCCAGATCTCGCCTGCGGCGATGCGCCCCGGTGCATCGATGAGGCCGATGATCGCAGCGCCGGTGAGCGATTTGCCTGCGCCGGACTCGCCGACGACGCCCAGCACCTCGCCGGGCGCAATGGTGAACGACACATCGTGCACGGCGACGAGCGTACCGCGCCGGGTCGGAAATTCGACGCGGAGCCCCTCGACGGACAAGAGCGGCACCACGTTTGCGGCTGGTGCGGCATCTAGGCCTGATTCAAGCACCCGTCACTTCCTTCGCGGCGCCTGCGCCGAGGAACCTGTCGGCACCATCGGTGCGATCGCGCCGCATCGGTTGCGTCATAGCAATTTTGGGTTCAGTGCATCGCGCATCCAGTCACCCAGCAGATTGATCGCCAGCACGATGATGACGAGCGCGGTACCCGGGAAGATCGTGATCCACCATTCGCCCGAAAAGAGGAAATCGTTGCCGACGCGGATCAGCGTGCCGAGCGAAGGTTGCGTCGGAGGGACGCCCACTCCGAGGAACGACAGCGTGGCTTCGGTCAGGATCGCGGTCCCGATATTGAGCGTGCCGAGCACCAGGATCGGTCCTAAAACGTTGGGTAGCAGGTGGCGCCGCATGATACCGAGCGGAGAAATGCCGATGACCCGCGCCGCCTGCACGTACTCCTTGCTCTTTTCGACCATCGTCGAGCCGCGCACGGTGCGCGCGTATTGCACCCAGTTCGACAAGCCGATGGCGAGCACTAGCACGTACAACGCGACCTCCGAGTGCGCTTCGCGCGGAAGCACGGCGCGAAAGACGCCATCGATGAGGAGAGCGATGAGGATCGCCGGAAAGGAGAGCTGGACATCCGCTACACGCATGATGAATGCGTCCAGTCGGCCGCCGACATACCCGGCAAGGAGTCCGGCCGACACCCCCAGTACCACGGCGAGGGCCACCGATGCAAAACCGACCAGCAGCGTCACCCGCGCGCCGAACATGATCGCCGAAAACACGTCGCGCCCTTGGTCGTCGGTGCCCAACCAATAGGTGTCCTTGCTGCCTTTGACCCAGCCCGGCGGCGATAACGCGTCGAGCAGATTGAGCGTTTTCAGGTCGAACGGGTTGTGCGGCGCAATCCATGGCGCGAACAGCGCCGCGGCAAGACAAACGGCCAGCACAATGAACGAACCAATCGCTACCGGCGAATGGCGAAAGCTCCACGCGACGTCGCTATCCCATGCGGCGTCGAGGCGCGTCGCCAGCGACGGTCGAGCGATAATCGGGGCGGCAGCGTCGTTCATCGGGCAATCACCTGCTCTCAGTGGCCACCCTAGCCGCCAACTGCGCGACGGCTTTGATCGATGCCTCGCGGGCCTGCGCGTACACCATCGCTTTCCAATCGTCGGCGTCGCAATAGAAGGCGTCGCGGATCTGCCGCTTGATGACCGTACGCGTGGCTTCCGGCGCATCGGAATTGTTGGCGACCCACTGATCGGCGCGCAACGCCTGCAACACTTCGGCGAACGGTAGCGTCCCGAACTCAAGCGCCATTCCGGTGTATTCGGCGCCCGGACATTCCTCGTACGCCGCGTTGTACGTGACGCCGGTTAGCGGCGCCGACGTCGACGACCCGTCGTGAAAAGACGTTACGTCGTCGCCCCACCACGCTTTCGCGCGGGCGATATCGGCGGCGTTGTCGCGGCCAGAGTAGATCTTCTCGCCATGGCCGCGCGGCCCGAGTCCGGTGTGAAAGTCGATCCAGCCCACCGCCTTGCGCCCCGCCCCGTGTACGCGCAACACCGACCGCAGGACACCGTTGCTCCATGC
>JBPCLS010000300.1:0-3113 GCA_051003055.1 Casimicrobiaceae bacterium | reverse complement strand
GCAACATCGGCTCGGACCTGGTCGCGAAAGCGGCGCCCGATGGGCACACGATCCTGGTGACCGTCAATACGTTCACAATGACCCCGGCGCTCTATCGCGCGCTGCCGTTCGATCCGGTCGGCGATTTCGCTCCGATCGCCAAAGTGGCAGTGGGCAACTTGGCGCTCGTCGCCAATCCGGCTCTCGGCGTGAACAACGTCGCCGAACTGATCGCGCTCGCAAAAAAGAAACCGGGCGAGTTGAATTACGCTTCGCCTGGGAACGGCACCCCACAGCATCTGGCGATGGAATTGCTCAAGCACAACGCCGAAGTCGACATCGTGCACGTGCCTTACAAGGGCTCCGCCGGCGCGGTGACCGACGTCGTTGGTGGCCAAGTGCCGATGATGATCATGCCGGTGCACACGGCGCTGCCGTTTTCTGCGTCGGGCAAATTGAAGGTGCTCGCGGTGTCCGGCGAGCAGCGTTCGGCACAGGCACCCAACTTTCCCACGTTCAAGGAAGCCGGTGTGGCGAATTTCGACGTTGATTTGTGGTACGCGCTGCTCGTACCCGCGCGTACGCCGCGCGAGATTATCAATCGCTTGCGCCAGGAAATCACCGCGGTCCTTGCACAAAGTGATGTGCGCGATGCACTGATCAGACAGGGATTGACACCGGTGGTGGGAACGCCGGACGAGCTGGCCGCGCTCATCAAGACCGATCTCGCGCGCTGGCAGAAAGTGGTCACCGACGCCAAGATCACAGCGGATTGATTTCGCTTGGCCCCGATCCGGCTGGGTGTTGATCTCGGGGGCACGAAGATCGAGATCGTGGCGCTCGGTAGCGAGGGTGCGGAACTGCTGCGCCGCCGCGTCGCTACACCGCAGAATGATTACGATGCGACGCTCGCCGCGGTGGCGCAACTCGTCCTCGACGCCGAGCACGAGCTCCGCGTGCCGATGGGAAGCGCTCGGGTAGGCATCGGCACTCCGGGATCGATCTCGCGCGCGACGGGGCGCTTGCGCGGTTGCAATTCCGTCTGTTTGAACGGGCGCCTGATTCGCGAAGACTTGGAGCAACTCGTTGGTCGAGCCATCCGCGTTACCAACGATGCCAACTGCTTCGCGCTTTCGGAAGCCTCCGATGGCGCGGGGCAAGGTGCCGCCGTGGTCTTCGGCGCGATTCTCGGAACCGGGGTCGGCGCTGGCATTATCGTGAATGGGCGCCTGCTCGATGGGCCCAATGCGATCGCCGGAGAGTGGGGTCACAATCCGCTGCCGTGGCCGCGCGACGATGAACGGCCCGGAGCGCTCTGCTTTTGCGGGCGCGCCGGATGCATCGAAACCTGGGTAGCAGGCCCCGCCATGGTGCGCGACCATCTGCATACGACGGGCGACGGACGGACGACGGTGCAGATTGTTTCAGGCGCCGCTGCCGGTGACGCGGCGTGCCGGGCCACCGTCGAGCGTTACGAAGAACGCTTAGCCCGCGCGCTTGCGCACGTCGTCAACCTCCTCGATCCCGACGTGATTGTCCTGGGCGGGGGTATGTCGAATATCGCGCGGCTCTATGCGAACGTGCCGGAGCTTATGCGGCCTTGGGTGTTCTCCGACCGCGTCGATACGCGACTGGTCAAGAATGTTCATGGCGATTCGAGTGGCGTGCGCGGTGCGGCGTGGCTTGGTGGTTAGCTGCGGCACATCACATGTTCGGGTAATTAGGTCCGCCGCCGCCTTCGGGCGTGACCCAATGGATGTTTTGCTTGGGATCCTTGATGTCGCAGGTCTTGCAGTGCACGCAGTTTTGCGCGTTGATCTGCAGACGCTTGGCCGACCCGCCGGCGGCCTCATCCGCCACGAATTCGTAAACGCCGGCCGGACAGTACCACTGCTCGGGTCCGTCATAGAGTTGCAGATTCACTTGGACCGGAATCGCCGGGTCGCGCAACTGCAAATGCACCGGCTGATTTTCTTCATGATTGGTGTTCGAGACGAAGACCGACGATAACCGGTCGAACGTGATGACGCCGTCGTACTTCGGGTAGTCGATCGGTGGCATCTCGGCCGCCGGCCGCAACGATTCGTGATCGGCGCGTTCGTGCCGCAATGTCCACGGCGCGAGTGCTGCGAGACCGAGATCATTGAGCCACATGTGCGCGCCGCCGTGCAGCGTGCCGGCAAGCAATCCCCATTTGAGTCCGGGCTTGACGTTGCGGACCTTGTAGAGATCGTCGTAAACCCACGATTTCCGGTACGCCTCGGGATAGGCGTCGAGCTGATCGCGTGAGCGTCCCGCCGCGAGCGCTGCAAACGCGGCTTCGGCCGCGAGCATGCCGGTCTTCATCGCGTTGTGGCTACCTTTGATCCGCGGCAGATTGACGAATCCCGCTGCACACCCGATCAGCGCGCCTCCGCGAAACACGAGCTTGGGCACCGATTGCAGACCGCCTTCGTTGATCGCCCGCGCGCCGTAAGCGAGCCGCTTACCGCCTTCGAACGTCGGGCGGATCGCCGGGTGCGTCTTGAAGCGCTGAAACTCATCGTACGGCGAGAGATGCGGATTTTCGTAATCGAGATGCACGACGAATCCGACGGCGACCAAATTTTCATCCTGGTGGTACAAAAACGAGCCGCCTCCGGTGTGCCGGTCGAGCGGCCAGCCCTGGCTGTGGATGACGAGCCCCTTCTGGTGTTTTTCCGGCGCGACCTGCCACAATTCCTTGAGTCCGATGCCGTACTTCTGCGGGTCGACGCTATCGCGCAAGTTAAAGTGCTGCATCAATTCCTGCGCCAGCGACCCGCGGCACCCTTCGGCGACGAACGTGTACTTGGCGTGCAATTCCATACCCGGTTGGTAGTCGGCTTTGCGCTCGCCCGAATTGGCAACTCCCATGTCGCCGGTCGCGACACCGCGGACAGCACCGCCTTCGTCGTAGAGAATCTCCGCCGCGGCAAAGCCCGCATAAATTTCGACGCCGAGCGCTTCGGCTTGCTGCGCAAGCCAACGGCAAACGTTGCCCAAGCTGACGACATAATTACCGTGGTTGCTCATCAGC
Organism: Casimicrobiaceae bacterium; assembly: GCA_051003055.1. Taxonomy (GTDB): domain Bacteria; phylum Pseudomonadota; class Gammaproteobacteria; order Burkholderiales; family Casimicrobiaceae; genus VBCG01. The sequence goes on along the minus strand of JBPCLS010000300.1, from coordinate 76 downwards.
GGCGGCAACGACCACTGCGGAATTCGATAGACGCGCTCGGCCGTCATGACGAGAAAACGGTCTTCGGTAACCGGTG
>JBPCLS010000299.1:0-5788 GCA_051003055.1 Casimicrobiaceae bacterium | reverse complement strand
TCGGTGACGGTCAAGTCGAGGATCTGCGGCATCGTCGCCAGCAGCGCATCACGATCGAGGCCCGGCACCACTTCCACCATCGCATCGATCGCCGTTGCCGGATTCACCTGCGCATCGCGCCAGCCCTTGTGCGTCGCACGCAGGAACCGCTCGATCAGCTTCGGGTTCTTCTTGATCGTCTCGGTATTCACGAAATACGTGTGGCCGTAGATGGGCAGTCCGAAGTCCGCCCAGAGCAGGTGGCCCACACCGCCCTTGCCGAGTACCTTCTCCCAAATCGCGTAACTCGTATAGAGGTCGAAGGACGCATCGACCTCGTTGGCCGCGACGATCGCCTGCTTGCCCTCGGGCTTGACGTTGACCAGCGTGACCTTATCGGCTGGAATCCCGTGCATCGCGGCAAACGCGGGCCACAACACCCGGTGCGAATCGGCTGGCGGTACGGCGATCTTCTTGCCGATCAAATCTTTCGGCTCCTTGATCGCGGCCGACTTGCGAAAGAACACGTTGTTCCCGGCCTTGTCGTAAACGACGGCGACCATTTTCAGGTCGGCGCCCTTGGAAATCGCGGTCAGCACGGTTGGCGCGTCGGAAATGCCGATGTCGGCCTGCTTCAAGTCGAGCTTTTTCGCGCTGTCGGCCGAGCCGCTGCCGCGCAGCACGGTAAGTTCAATTCCTTCTTCGGCGTAATAGCCCTTTTTCATCGCCAGATAGATCGGCGAATGGTCGGCGAGCTGGAACCAGTTGAGCTGCAGCGTCACCTTATCGGCGGCCGCCGCAGGCAGCGCCGCGGCGAGCACGAGTGCGGGAAGCAGGAGGCGTAACGATTTCATGGGTATCTCCTTTGCAGTTTGGCGCTCAGTTTACGCGTTTACGTTGCGGCGTCCGCGCGTTGCGCCCACGGGGCGACGATTCGCTCTATGGCGACGACGACGCCGTAGAGGAGGAGCCCCAGCACCGAGATCAGGATCAGCGCCGCGAAGATCGACGGTGTCTCGAGCGTGACCCCGCCGGCGATGACCAGCGCACCCAGGCCACGTTCGGACGCGACGAATTCGCCGACGATCGCGCCCAGCACGCTCATCGTCGCGTTGAGTTTCAGCCCAACGAAAATGTAGGGAACCGCATTGGGAAACCGTATCTTGCGCAGGATCTGCCATTGGCTTGCCCGCAGCGAGCGGGCGAGGTCGACGATCTCGGGCTCGGCGCTCGCAAGCCCGACCGCGGTGTTCACAACCATCGGGAAAAACGCGATCGTGGTACCGATTACCATGTTCGGCCAGATCCCATAACCGAGCCACAGCACGAACAGCGGCGCGAGCGCGATCTTGGGCAGTGTGTTGAACAACACCAGCACCGGCATGATGGTGCGCATCAGCAGGTCGTTGCGCACGATCACCACCGCCAGCGCGATGCCCAGCACCGCCGACAGCACGAAGGCACCCAGCACAGAGTACAGCGTTGCGAGGAAGTTGTTGACCCACTGGTAATTCGGCCGCGCCAGCGCCTTCAGGGCGGCCAGCGGCGACGGCAGGATGTATTCCTTGACGTGAAGCAGGTCGACCGCAAGCTGCCAGAACACCACCAGCGCGAGCAGCACCAGAATGCTCGGCACGTAATAGCCGATCCCCCCGCCGAGACGGCGCAGCAGCGAAGGTCTGGCGCTGCCGCTGATCTTGGCGCTGATCTTGTCTGAGTCGCTGGCGCTCACCCGGCCCCTCATCTGGCCCCACATTTGGCCCTCTTTGCGGCGGGCATCGGCGTCATCGATGCCCAGTCGGGCATTGCGCCGCTCGCGAAACCGACTGCTTCCAGCGAGCCAATCGACAACTCGCCACCGCGGATCACGACGCGCGTCGCACCGTGGCTGTGCTCGTAGAGGTCCGGGTGCGCCGCCAGGAAACGCTGCTGCTCGACAACCGGCAGGTCGGCCATCCCGTTGACGTAGTGGTGGCCGTTGCGCTCGACGTGCGTGATCCCCAAAAGCGATACCAGTGCCAAGTCCTGCTGCAGCGCGAGACCGGCCTGGATCGTCAGATCCTCCGCACTCATGAAGAAGCGTCCGCCCTTCTCGCTATCGACGCCCGCGGCGTAACGGGCGGCACGTTCCGCGCGGTTGCGCATTTCGCAACGCGCGCGGTTGACGAGCGACTTGTAGAACCCCTTGCACGTCTTCGACGAAACGCCCACGTAGCCCAACTCGCACGCGCGCGGAAACGAGTCGAAAGAATCGTCGGATTCGTCGATGATCACCGGCTTCAGCGCGGCCAGCGCCGAGATGTCGCGGGTCAGCGCATTCTGCCGCTTGATCGGCTGCTCGATAAAGATGACGCTGGCCGCGAGTCGGGCAAGCCGCGGTTCGGCCGCGAGTCCGTGCATAAGATCGAGCACGCCGTCGATGTCGTCGTATTGCTCGTTGCCGTCGAGGGAAGCGCGATACGGCGCGCCGATCGAATCGAGTACGCCGGCGATCGCCGTCAGCCGCTCGATGTCGGCGCGCACGTCGCCCGCGACCTTGAGCTTGAACCAGCGATGCCCGTAACGCGCGACCACTTCCTCGAGCGTTTCTGGCAAGCCGTCGCCGACTCTCGTGCGCTGATCGGTGCGCGTGATCGGATCGACGAGCCCGACGGTATGCCGGGCTGCGATCGTGCGCGCCGGTTGCAGCCCGGCCAAAAACCCCGCCAGATCGAACCCGGCCAAGTCGGCATAGAGCGGCGAGGGAACGATGCCGGCGGCGTTGCTGCGAATTGCCTGGTAGAACGGCAACTTGAGAGCGCGGCACAAAGAGTCCAGAACCGCGCGATCGATCAGCGCCGGCCCGTAGCCCGCGATGAGCGCATTCAGCCCGACGCCGGCGCAGCGTTCGACATGCGCCGCATAATGCATTTCGAAATGGCCAAACGCCGGCGCCTGCCCTCCTCCCAAGTACGCGTCTCGTGCCAGTCGCAGCGACGTGCGCAATTGCTCGAAATTGTCCTCGTTGGAGAGCGCCGGATTCTTGTCGAACCATTTAGGCGCCAGCAACTCGGCGGCGGCACCCTGCGCTCGCCGGCCATCGGCCAACGTGATCGTCACACGGGCGACCGCTTGAGGTGCCGCGGTCAGCGTGACCACGCCGAAGCGAAACGGCATGCGCAGCCGGACATCGCGCTCGAAGAGATCGATCGCGGCGAGCTCGAAGCGCGGCGCATCGGTCACCGCTTCCCTCACTCCATTCCGAGCAACTTGTAGATCCGGCGCGTGTAGACGCCGAACTGCTCGTGCGTCTTCATGTCCAGCGTGCGCGGATGCGGCAAGTCGATCTCAAAATTGTCGGCCATCTTCGCCGGACCGGCGGTCAGCACGACGACCCGCGTACCGAGAAAAACCGCCTCCGAAATGCCATGCGTGACGAACACGATGGTCTTGCCCGACTCCTTCCAGATCCGCAATAGCTCGAGGTTCATCTTCTCCCGCGTCAGCGCGTCGAGCGCGCCGAAGGGCTCGTCCATCAAGACGAGTTTTGGGTCGTGAATCAGCGAGCGCGCGATTGCCGCGCGTTGCTGCATGCCGCCCGAGAGTTCGTACGGGTACTTGTCCTCGGCGCCGGACAGCCCGACCAGCGTCAAGAGCTCGCGCGCCCGCGTCCGCGCTGCGGCCATCGGCAATCCGAGGATCTCGGCCGGCAGCAACACGTTTTGCAGAATCCGCCGCCATTTCAGAAGCAGCGGCGCCTGGAACACCATGCCGACGTCGCGCGAGGGGTCGAACGGGTGGGTCGGTGAGCCGATCCTGACCTCGCCGCCGTCGTGCGAATGCAGTCCCGACAGGATTTTGAGCAAGGTCGACTTGCCGCAGCCCGAGGGGCCGACCAAGGCGACCAGCTCGCCCGGCATCACGTCGAACGTCGCGTCCGAAATCGCGAGGTGCTCGTGGCGGCCGCGCCGGTAAATTTTTTGCACGCCGGCCAGACGGATGAACGGCTCGACGATCATTCCACCCTCGCGTCCTTGACGACGAGCAGCCGCTCGAGCCCGAGCACCAAACCGTAGAGCAGCATGCCGAGTAGCGTAATCAGAATCACCGCCATGAACATCGCGGGCGTGTCGAGCGTGACTTGCACTTGCAACATCAGATATCCCAAGCCACGGTCGGACGCCAGAAACTCGCCGACGATCGCCCCTGCCACGGCGAGGATCGACGCCACCTTCATGCCGGCGAACACATAGGGCAGCGCGCCGGGCAATTGCACTTTGGTGAAGAGCTGCCAGCGTGAGCCGCGCAGCGCGCGCACGAGGTCAAGGAGGTCGGGCTCTATCTCGCGCAAGCCGCGGGCGGTCGTTAAGAGGATCGGGAACACCGAGATCGCGAAGGCCATCAGCGTATTCGGAAACACGCCGTACTTGAACCAGACGATGATGAGCGGGCCCAACGCAACCTTCGGGATCATGTTCAGCGTGACCAAGAGCGGCAGGAAAAAAGCTTCGAGCGTGCGCGACCAGGTGAAGATGAGCGCCAGGGACACGCCGACGACAAGTGCTAAGAAATAGCCGCCGAAAATCTCTCTGGCGGTGACGAGCGTATTGGCCCACCAGCCGTAATCGCCGGTGCGCAGCGCGCCAAACGTCTCGCTCGGGGACGGCATCACGAACTTCGGAACATTGCCGAGCTCGACCCAGAAATACCACGCGACGACGAGCGCGACGTGGGCCAGCAGCGCCATCGTGTAGCGCGCGAGTGCGGTGTCTAAACGCTCCAAGATCAATGCTCCACGATCAATCCAGCCAGCGTGGCAGGTTAACTGCGACGAAATCATCGTCGGCGAGGTCCGCGTGCTCGCGGTAGACGCGGTCGATCTCCTCGGCTTGCCCGGGCGAAAGTTTTTCGTCAGGGTCGAGGCACCAGATGCCTTCGAGCAGACCTTGCCGGCGCAGCACCTCGTGGCAACCGGGGATGACGCCGGCAAAGTTGTTCGCGGCGTCGAAGAAGGCGCTGTTGCAATCGGTCACCCGCGAATCGAGTGCGAGCAAATCGTCGTCGACCGCCCCGGCCTCGACGGCGCGATGGATGCGGTCCAGCAACTCGACCACGCCTTTGGTCCAAACGCTCCAGTGGCCGAGCAGGCCGCCACGCATCCGCACGCGGACCACGTCGTCGCCACGCCGGACTGAAAGCGGCACCAATAGGTCGAGCACGATGTGGTCGTCGTTGCCGGTGTACAGCGTGATCAGGTTTTCGGCGCCGGCGAGCACGACGCCACGCGCGACGTCGAGTGTCGCATAGCGGTTGAACGGAGCGATCTTGATGGCGATCACGTTGTCGATCGCGGCAAAGCGCCGCCAGAACTCAACCGGCAGCACGATCCCGCCGACGGCCCTCTGCAGGTAGAAACCAATCAGCGGAATTTTGCTCGCGACTTGGGCGCGGTGTTCGACCAGTTGGTCGACCGATGCCCCTTGCATCGGCGCGAGCGACAGCAACCCGGCGTGATACCCGTGGGCCAGCGCGACGTCCGCCTCGCGCCGCACCTGCTCGGTGCGACCCGCCAGTCCGGCGATCAACAGCGTCGGCCGCGTCGTCCAGGCACGTGCGGTCTCCGCCGCAAGTTCCAGCACGGGCTCATAGAGACCAGCGTCGCGGATCGCGAACTGTGTTGCATGAACGCCGACCGCGAGGCCCCCCGCGCCCGCATAAAGGTAGGAACGCGCCAGCGCGCGCTGACGGCGTCGGTCCAGCCGCCGTGACGAGTCGAGCGCCAGCGGATGAGCGGGAATCACGGTTCCGCGGCGCAGACCCTCCAGAACGT
>JBPCLS010000298.1:0-3004 GCA_051003055.1 Casimicrobiaceae bacterium | reverse complement strand
GGTCTACCTCGACAGCGCGAACACGGCGCAGAAGCCCCGATCCGTCATCGATGCGGTGTCGTCGTATTACACCGACCACAACGCCAACGTCGCGCGCGCGGTGCATACGCTCGGCGCCGAGGCGACCGCCATGTTCGAGGCGACGCGGGACAAGCTCGCGCGCTGGATCAACGCGCCATCGCGCGACGAAGTGATCCTGACGCGCGGTACGACCGAGTCGATCAACCTCGTCGCCTATTCATGGGCGCTGCCGACGCTGCGCGCGGGCGACTCGGTGCTCGTGACGCAGATGGAGCACCACGCCAACATCGTGCCGTGGCAACTCGTCGGCGCGCGCAACGGTTCCGCGCTGAAAGTCGCGCCGATCACGGCATCTGGCGAGCTCATGCTCGAGCGCATGGTCGAGATGATGACGCCCGACGTGAAGCTCGTCGCGCTCGCGCACGTCTCGAATGCGCTCGGCACGGTCAACCCGGTCGAGGCGGTCGTGCGTGCGGCAAAGGCACGCGGCATCCCCGTGCTGGTCGACGGCTCGCAGGCGCTGCCGCACTTCCGCGTCGACGTTCAGGCGCTCGGCTGCGATTTCTACGCGTTCACGGGCCACAAGCTGTTCGGGCCGACCGGCACGGGCGTGCTCTGGGGCCGCCGCGCCCTGCTCGAGGCGATGCCACCGTTCCTCGGCGGCGGCGAGATGATTCGCGAGGTGCGTTTCGACGGAACGACGTACGCCGGCCTGCCGCACAAGTTCGAAGCGGGGACGCCGAACATCGCGGGCATCATCGGCCTGGGCGCTGCGATCGACTACCTTGGAGCGCTCGGCATGTCGCGGGTCGAAGCGTACGAGCGCGAGCTGCTGCGCTACGCCACCGCAGCGTTTTCCGCCGTGCCGGGTTTGCGGATATTCGGCGAAGCGCAGCGCAAGGTGCCGGTGATCTCGTTCCTCGTCGAAGGCGCGCACGCGCACGACCTCGCAACGATCATCGACACGGAAGGCGTCGCCGTGCGCTCCGGACACCACTGCGCGCACCCGCTCATGCAGTTCTTCGGCGTTCCGGCGACGGTGCGCGCGTCGCTTTCGTTTTACAACACGCGCGAGGAGATCGACCGCTGCGTCGCGGCGATCACGAAGGCGCGACGGATGCTCGCTTAGGCGTCTCGCGCTTCATCCACAGCAACTAGTGGACTGTAACAGTTAAAATGGTACCATCATCGTGCCCCTTGGGAGAGGTCATGATGACGCTGACTGAGATTGAGCGCGTTGAACTTCAGCGGCAAGCCAATGCTCGCAACGGACGTGCGGATTCCGCCCGGCACGCGCGTCTGATCTTGTTGCTCGCCGAAGGACTCACCTGGGCCGAGATTCGCACCAAGCTCGATTGCAATGCGAGCTACATCGCGCGCTGGAACAAGCGGTTCGAAGCTGAGCGATTGGCAGGGTTGTTTTCGCGGCATGCAGGTCGTGAGCGCTACAAGGTGACCGATCGTCTGGAGGCTCGCGTGCTGGCGCGCACGACCAAGCATTTGCCGGCCGACGGTTCGACGCATTGGTCGTCGCGCAAGTTGGCGGTCGAACTGGGCGGCGGCATTTCGCACATGACGGTGGCGCGGATCTGGGCCAAGCACGGCATCAAGCCGCATCGGCTGGAGGGCTACCTGGCATCGAACGATCCGAACTTCGAAGCCAAGGCAGCCGACGTGATTGGCCTCTACCTTAATCCGCCGCAGCACGCTGCGGTTTTCTGCGTGGACGAGAAAACGGCCATACAAGCGCTGGATCGCAAGGATCCGGTGTTGCCGCTGTCGCCGGGTCGCGCCGAGCGGCACGGCTTCGAATACTTCCGTCACGGCACGTTGTCGCTATACGCGGCGTTCAACACCAAGACGGGCGAGGTGCTCGGCAAAACGGCCACAAGACACACATCTGCCGAATTTGTTGCCTTCCTCGGTGACGTCGTCGCCAATCAACCGCGTGGCAAGGAAATCCACGTCATCGCCGACAACCTCTCAGCGCACAAGACCAAAGCGGTTGCTGAATTCCTGGCAAGTCAACCACAGGTGCACATGCACTTCACGCCGACCTATTCCTCGTGGCTCAACCAGGTCGAGTTGTGGTTTGCCAAGATCGAACGCGACGTCATTGCCCGAGGCGTGTTCACGTCGATCACAGACCTGAAGAGAAAGCTCATGCGCTATGTGCGCAAGTACAACGAGCAACCCAAGCCGGTGAAATGGAAGTACTTCGATCCAACCCGCAGAATCAATCCCACTTCAATCGTTACAGGCCGCTAGTGTGCCGTCCCGCAAGTATGTGGCATAAATAATGCTTGTGCTTTTGCTATCTTCAAGCGGAGATAGCGATGCGAAGCGGCCGACCTAAACCTCTTCTCGAACTCAGCGGCGCGGAAGCTGCCCAGTTGCAGGCGTTCGCTCGGAGTCGTTCGTTGCCGGCATCGCTGTGCCAGCGCGCCCGGATCGTTCTGTCCAGTTCGGGGGGAGAAAGCAACGCGTCGATTGGTGTGCGCCTGGGGCTCAGCAAGGCGACTGTGGGCAAGTGGCGCGCGAGCTTTCTGGACAAGCGGATCGCAGGACTTTACGACGATGTCCGCCCCGGACGGCCGCGCAGCATCGACGAGGAGCGGATCGCGCAACTGATTCAGAAGGCGCTGCACACCAAACCCCGAGATGGTGCGACCCACTGGAGCGTGCGTACGCTCGCGGCCGAAACCCGCATCTCGAAGAGCAGCGTGCAGCGCTACTTCCACCTGTTCGGGCTGCAGCCGCACCGCACCGAGTCGTTCAAGTTGTCGACCGATCCGTTCTTCATCGAGAAGCTGCGCGATGTCGTGGGCCTGTATCTCAGTCCCCCGGACAATGCGATTGTGCTCAGTGTTGACGAAAAAAGTCAGTGTCAGGCGCTGGAACGCACCCAGCCGCTGTTGCCGATGGGCTTCGGCTACATCGCGGGCGTGACGCATGCCTACAAGCGCCACGGCCCGACCACACT
>JBPCLS010000297.1:0-5593 GCA_051003055.1 Casimicrobiaceae bacterium | reverse complement strand
ACGTAGCATTGCTCGATAAGGTCGACGCGCAAGGCGTTTCGCTGCGTGACGCGATGCGCTCCTTCGCCTTGGATCCGCTGCAAATCGCCGGCGTTGCGCGACGCTCCGGGGATCTGCTCGCCTACGCGGAATTGCACATCGAACAAGGGCCGGTGCTCGAAGTCGAAGGTTTGGCGCTTGGCGTTGTCACGGCGATCAACGGCGGCAACCGTTTCAATGTCGAAGTGACGGGGATGGCGGGGCACGCGGGGACGGTACCGATGCGCTTGCGGCGCGACGCACTGGCCGCCGCCGCCGAATGCCTGCTCGCGGTGGAGCGCATCGCGGGCGCGCTCCCAAACATTGTTGGCACCGTGGGCCGCATCGAAGCATTGCCTGGCGCGATGAACGTGATTCCCGGCCGCGCGCAATTCTCGCTCGACGTGCGCGCGCCGGCGGACGAAGAGCGCCGTAGCGCGCTCGCGGCCATTCGCGCGGAATTCGACTCGATCGCTGCGCGGCGCCATGTGCGCCTTATTTTCGAGCCGCTGTGGGAGGCGAAGACCGCGCCCTGCGCGCCCGCGCTGCAGGAACAACTTGCCGCGGCGATTGCGGCAGAAGGTCTCCGCGTTCATCACCTGCCCTCGGGGGCCGGCCACGATGGCATGGCGATTGTCGAGATTGCGCCGATCGGCATGCTGTTCGTCCGCTGCAAGGATGGCGTCAGCCACAACCCCGCCGAGGCGATCACGCTGGATGATGTGCGCGTGGGCGCGCGCGCATTCGCGCGTTTCGTCGAGAATTTCGTACCGCCGGCATAGGTAAGAACATCGCCGGCACCGCCATGAGCACGCATGCGCTGCCAGCGCCCGGCGTATGGCGCACGGTCTGCGCATTGGGGATCGCGCAGATCGTGTCGTGGGGCACGCTCTTCTACACAATCGCGGTGCTCGGCCCCGCGATGCGCGACGAACTTGGCATCGGCGACATCGCATTGTTCGGAAGCTTCACCTGCGGGCTACTGGTGTCGGGTCTCGTGTCCCCGTTCGTCGGACGGCGAATCGACGCGCGCGGCGGACGCCAAGTACTGGCCGCAGGATCGATCTTCGGCGCGCTGGCGATGACGGTCCTGGCAATGGCAACGGGGCCCCTCGTGATGCTTGCAGGCTGGCTGCTCGCGGGAATGGCGATGGCGGCGTGCCTGTATGACCCCGCATTCGCGACGCTGCATCGGATCGCCGGCCGGTCGTATCGGCGCACGGTGACGGCATTGACTCTGTTCGGCGGTTTTGCGAGTACGGTGTTCTGGCCGCTGTCGCAGTACCTGCTCGACTCGGTGGGTTGGCGCGCGGCGTTCGGCACGTATGCGGTGCTGCATCTCGTGGTGTGCCTGCCGGTGCACGTTCTCTTCGTTCCCGGCAGATTGCCGGAACCGCATCCGGTGAAGGACGCCACGACCTCCACGTTGGTGCCCATGGCCCGCGGCTCGCTGGTGTGGCTGGCGACTGCGCTATCGCTTGCCGCATTTCTGGGTTCTGCGCTCGCCGCGCACGTGATCGGCCTCATGACGTCTTCGGGTCTTTCGGCGCGTGATGCCGTGTTGATCGGATCACTGATCGGGCCCATGCAGGTGGCCGGCCGCGTCGTCGAATTCACAGTCGGTCGCCGTTTGCCGGCGCTTGCCGTGGGCACGCTCGCCTTCGCGCTGATGGCGATGGCGCTCGCGCTACTCACCCAAGTTCGTGGTGTCTGGATCGCGGCAATCGCCTTTGCAATTCTCTACGGCGGCAGCAACGGTGTCATGACCATCGTGCGCGGCACCGTGCCCGCCGAACTCTTCGGACAACGCGGTTACGGGGCCTTGCTCGGCCGCCTCGCGCTGCCGCAGTTTCTCGCCAAGGCGATGGCGCCGGTCACGCTGGCGCTGCTGTTTACGTTCGACCCGACCCGGACGACCGCGCTTTATGCGCTGGCACTAACCGCCGTTGCCGCACTATTCGCGTACCGGCTTGCGATCAGAGCTCGTTAGAACGCGCCGGTAACGAACAACACGTTATGGATGCGATTGGTCATCGCGTGCTTACTACCGGCAGCCCGGCGTCAATAGGCACTGAAAAGGCCGGCGGCCTGGTTTTAATAAAAGCCAGATGTCAGCACGAAGGAAAGCCGGGTCAAAAACACCGAGAACTTCTCGGAAGGACTGCTCTCGACAAAGCTAAGAACAAGACGTGGCACTACCCTACGCGATTTCCGATGACGCCGAAGGTCAGGTCTGTTTCAAAGTGTCCGGAAAGGTCTCACCTATGTGCGTTCGAGGCCGTCAGAATATAGATCAACATCCCGAGCCCGCGGTCAGGCTGCCGCCCGCTTCAGCACCTTCTCTTGCGCTTCCACAAAAGCCTGCCGAAACCCCAACGGGTCGGAGATGTTCGGTATCGGTGCCTGAGGCGTGCCGCCACCGGAGACCAGGAGGGACCCGTAATTGCAGATTCGGCCGATCACACCTTGGCTAACTTGGATGCTTTCGATCTTTGCGAGATTCAGTTCGACGGTGTGGCGGCCGATGAATCCGAATTTCGCGATCACACGCTTGGTGGTGATGGCAAGTTCGGTGGTCTTGTATTTAACATAAGCGACGATCCAGAAAACGACGCTTAGTCCCCACACGGGCAAAAGAAAAAACCCCAGCACGATCCACCCGGCCAGTGACCACGCGCTGACATGGCCAGTGTAGAGAATCTCCTCACCCGGCACGAGCGCGCCTTCGATGTAGCTTGACATAATGGAGGTCCAAGTCTGTCGGAGCTGACGGCGTTGACAAACGATTGGGGCCGAAACACCAATCAGCCAAGGGTTACTCTGTAAAGGCCCTGCGCAACGCGGTATAGACCAAAAGAAGGAACGTGTCTTGGTCCATTATGGCGAGCACATCGACATGGCTTTTCGAAAGCTCGTGGAGACCCAAGTCACGAGAATGCTGACAGATATCGATGGCTGGCGACGCAACAGACCGAATTGCTTCGGATACGTACGGGCGCGCTCTCTCTTTGGACTCTGTTTGGGGTCATATGCGTTAACACCTACATCGTTGTGGTGTGCCTCGCTTACCCTTTTATAAAGAATCGCATTGGACTCGGCGACATTCACCAGTGGTTTGATCGTGTCTTCCTGCGGTAGCGCTCGGTCCTTGGCGATCAAGACGGACGCGGATATATTGATTGTCGGTGCAGGGCCTTCCGGCTCCTTATTGGGACCCCTGCTTGCACGAAGCGGCCATACTGTTCGGATTATCGACAAGGCGACCTTTCCCAGAGACAAAGTTTGCGGCGGCGGCATCTCTCACAAGACCATCGAGCTGCTGCCATTCGACATCAGTTCGATCATTCAGAAGCGTCTCAAGGGCGCCTTCCTCACCTATCAGAATTGCGACACCGTCATCAAGGATCTTGGCGAGCGCTCCGGGGCAGCGGTCCTGCGGTCCGATTTCGACCATTCTCTGTTGCAGAAGGCAATCGACGCGGGTGCCAAGTTCGACGGCAACACGGAATTTGTGAAGGCAGAGAAAATCGGCGATCGGGTGACGGTCACGACGTCGCGTGGGGCAATCACCACCCGGTACATTGTCGGCGCGGACGGAGTCATGAGCCGGGTTCGGGAATCCGTCTTTGGTAGGGGGCTGGTTACGTATGCGCCGGGGGTCGAGGCACTGGTGTCAGTCTCGTCTGATAAAGCCGAGCGCATCGGCGATCGCGTGCTGTTTGATTTCAGTGGCATGCCTCGAGGATACGGCTGGATTTTCCCGAAGAAGGACCACCTCAACGTGGGCGTATTTTCGATCTACCCGACTCGGTCGATCAAGAAAGATCTCGCGCGCTTCATGAGTTGGTACGGCATTTTGGCTTCACCTTCCCACGTGAAAAACCTGGGGTTTGCCATACCGCTGAAGAATACGCGGCGCGAGTTTGAGCGCGATAATTTCCTTCTGGTCGGTGATGCGGGAGGCTTCGCGGAGTCCTTTTACGGCGAAGGCATCTACTTCGCTCTTAAGAGTGCGGTGGTTGCGGCTGAGGCGCTCACCGCGGCATTCGACCGACCGTCGGAACGCGCATATAGCCGTTTAGTCGATGAGAGGATTCAGCCGGATCTCACGTATTCTGAGCTCAATGCAAGAATGTTCTTCGCGATTCAGAGATTCGGGTTCTACCGCATGGTACGGAACATACACGTGAACTATTACTTTTCTGAATTGATAGCTGGTGGCGTGGGGCACAGAGAGTGCTTCTACAAAACTATCCTTACGATCCCGTATTGGCTTTTCTCGAAGAAGTTTTCCATCCTCAAGGGCGGCGCCTTCTGAGTTCCACGGCGACCTTTTTATTGTTCCACTAGGCAAGGCTACGCCAACCGGGCTTCCTCCACGCACGGACACTTTAGCTTGCGCACATAGCGCGTTCAACCTCGATTGGAGTGATTTGTTCGCCATTCGATACGCTGGCGCTCATTTATCCGCGATAGTGCATCTGTCGATCCCATTACTCTCATCGGGCGAAATGAAACCTGTTGTATGGCGCGCAGCTGCGCCGGGGGCACGTCGTCGGCGATTTGTCAATCGAAGTCGCAGCGCTCGAGAGGTAGTTCAGAGAGCGGCGGACTTGTAATTCACGGAGGAGACACGCGCCTTCCGTCAGCCCAAGTGCGATCGGGACGTCGCAGCGGATTCGCTTGCATCGACCAAAGGTTTAGCTCGCCCCCTATCGGTGCCCGTGTCGCCTCACCGGATCGATCTGGGTCTTGCTTGAATCTCGTCGCCGACCGTATGCGCTGGCGCTGACCGCCCTTGCCGCGCTATTCGCGTACCGGCTCGCGATCAGGGCCCGGTAGAACGCGCCGGTTGATCGGCCAGAGATAGCGGCGCAGCAGCAGCGCGGCCAAAGCGCCAACGAGCTGCGCAAGGATGAATCCACCCACATCAGCGAACCGGATGCCGACAAACGTCGATGTCAACGCTCGTGCGATCGTCACGGCGGGATTGGCAAACGACGTTGATGCGGTGAACCAGTACGCGGCGGCGATGTACATTCCGACGGCGCCTGCGATCGTCGGGATTCCGTAGCGCATTGCGCCGAAGATCGTGAGCAAGAGCCCGAAGGTCGCGGTTGCTTCAGCCAACCACTGGCCCGTCCCAGTGCGGACTTTCTCTCCGACGGAGATAAGAGGCAACTCGAACATCGCATGCGCGAGCATGACTCCGGCGACCGCGCCGCAGGTTTGCGCAACGGCGAAACCCAATGCGGTACGCGCTGCCAAATTCCGTCGGGACCACGCCGCGAGCGTGACCAGAGGATTGAAGTGCGCTCCCGAAACAGGCGCGAAGACGAGGATCAGCGCAAAGAGCCCAAAGCCCGTCGCGAGACTGTTGGCGAGCAAGGCGAGCGCCGCGTTGCCATTCGCCAATCGCTCGCCCATTATGCCGGAGCCGACCACGATGGCGAGCAGCATGGCGGTGCCCGTAAACTCCGCGGTTAACCGCGGAAGGAGTTTCATTCCGGACGAGCGGGCGGCGTTCCGCCGAGGGCACGAACCTGCGTTTCAAGCATCAGCCGGTCCAGCGTGG
>JBPCLS010000296.1:0-4656 GCA_051003055.1 Casimicrobiaceae bacterium | reverse complement strand
GATCGAACTGGTCGAACAGCGGTATGTCGACGGGTGGGACGATCCGCGAATGCCGACGTTGGTGGGCGCGCGGCGCCGCGGTTTCACCGCCGCCGGGTTCCGCCTGTTTGCCGAACGCATCGGGGTTGCCAAGGCGGGGACCTGGATCGACATGAGCGTGCTCGAGGATTGCATGCGCGAAGACTTGAACGCGCGGGCGCCGCGACGCATCGCCGTGCTCGACCCGATCAAGCTCGTTCTCGACAACTACCCGCTGGGACAACGCGAAGAATGCGTAGCTCCCAATCATCCGCAGCAGCCGGAATGGGGCCAGCGCGCGCTCACTCTTTCATCCGAGTTGCTGATCGAACGTGATGACTTCGCCGAAACTCCGCCGAAAGGGTTCTTTCGCTTGTCGCCCGGCGTCGAGGTCCGTCTGCGCTACGGCTATATCGTGAAGTGCATCGGTGCGGAGAAAGACGCCGCCGGAAACATCACGATCGTGCATTGCACGTACGATCCTGACACCCGGAGCGGAACTCCAGGCGCCGCGACGCGCAAGGTCAAGGGGAACATTCATTGGCTCTCGGCGGCGCACGCCGTGCCGGCAGAGGTGCGGCTCTATGATCGTCTGTTCGCAACGCCGTTTCCCGGATTCGGTCGAGGCGAGGGCGACGGCGTGCCCGTGCCGGAAGGCATGGTGGCGCTCTCGGCGCCGGTCATCGCCGGTGAGGACGACGATCTCATCGACGACGGTGCGCGCACATTCGCCGACGACTTGAACCCGGATTCGAAACGTGTGATCACCGCGTACGTGGAACCCGCGTTGGGAAAGGCGCTGGCGGAAGAGCATTTCCAGTTCGAGCGTCACGGCTATTTTGTCGCGGACCGGATCGACCACGTGCCCGGCAAGCCGGTCTTCAACCGGTCGGTGACGCTCAAGGATTCCTGGACGAAAGACTTGGGAACGCGGAAGGGAAACCCCATTTAGCACTTGCATCGCGCGCTGCGCGCTACCATGTCGCGTCGGTGTGTCGTTTAGTCAACCAACGGATGACCCTATGAAACGCATCATTCTGTTTATCGCCACGAACGTGGCCGTCTTGCTCGTGCTGTCGATCGTGCTCAAAGTGCTGGGCCTCGATCGGGTCGCCTATGCGGAAACGGGCATGAATTATGGGAGTCTGCTCGCGTTTTCCGCGGTCGTCGGCTTTACCGGCTCGATCATCTCGCTTTTGATTTCCAAATCGGTGGCTAAGTGGTCGACCGGAGCCCAGGTCATCGAGCAGTCGGGCAACGAGGCGGAAGCATGGCTGGTCGCCACGGTTCGCCGGTTGGCGGACAAGGCAGGTATCGGCATGCCGGAGGTGGCGATTTTCGAAGGCGCGCCCAATGCGTTCGCCACCGGGGCGTTCAAGAACAGCGCCCTCGTCGCCGTATCGACCGGACTCCTGCAGTCGATGAACAAGGAAGAGGTCGAAGCGGTGCTCGGCCACGAGGTCGCGCACGTCGCCAACGGCGATATGGTCACGCTGACGTTGATTCAGGGCGTGCTCAACACCTTTGTCATCTTCTTTTCGCGCGTCGTGGGTTCGATTGTCGATCGGACGATCTTCCGCAGCGAACGCGGCACCGGCCCCGGCTATTTCATCACGGTGATCGTGTTCCAGATCCTGTTCGGCGTACTGGCGTCGATGATCGTCGCGTGGTTCTCGCGGCGGCGCGAGTTCCGTGCCGACGCCGGCTCGGCTCGTTATCTCGGCAACGCGTCGCCGATGGTGAACGCCTTGCGGCGATTGGGGGGCCTCGAACCTGCCGAGCTGCCGAAAGCATTCAAGGCCTTCGGGATCACGGACAAACCCGGCATCATGGCGCTCTTTTCGACGCATCCGCCGATCGAGACGCGGATCGCCGCGCTACAGGGCGTCGCGCGCGCGGCTTAGAGTTAAGGGCCATGCGCTAAACCGCGGGGAGCGGGCTGCCGTCATGACCGGGGCATCACCGTCTTATGCGGCTCAACGGTCACAGGCGGCCCCGCAAGGGTGAGCTTTCGTCGTTTCGCCATCACTCCTTCGGAGCGCCAGCGCCACCCCAGTGATCGCGCGGCGCACAGCAAATGCCGCGCTTGCTGGCAAGCGTATCCCAGTCGCGCATTTTGATTGCGGCGACGAGCGTTGGCGGCGATCCGGCACGGAACACGAAGGTTTCTGACTCCTCGCTGTCGTAGTCGGTGGCCTGCCAGAGGATGCCGCCATGGGCAAAAAAGAACGTGTTCGTACCGGGCTGCGGCGGTGTGGCGAGCAATTGCCGCAGCGCGCGGGCCTTGTCCGCGTTGCGCGACGGCGTCAACGGTTCGACGAAGGTGACCGCTTCGGTGAACCAGCGGACATGGTCGCGCGCGCGACAATAGCGGCTGGCATAGACCGTGCCAAAGGGAATGCCGAGTTCACGCACCACCGCCGCCTGACGCGCCGCTTCGCGTACGCCGCGTTCGTTCAGGTTGCGCTGCGTCGCGCAATCGTCCACCGACAGCACGCCCATCTTGACGTTGCGCGCTTCCCTCTCGATGTCCTCGCGATAGGTCGTTGTATGCCGGAAATAGACGAGGTAGCCGCCGCGCCGCAATTCGTCGACGAGCCAGCTCGCATCGAGCGCGGGGGGCTGCGCCGAATGGGCTGCCGATACCGCCAGCGCGACCAGGGCACCCACAGCCAGGCGCCGGAGAAGGTTCCTTATGGCAACTGACATGGCTATTGTCCTCGTTTTAGTGCGCGGATCATTTTAGCGCAGCGAGTTCCTCGCACCACCTTCGCGGTACGATAGCGCATCGAGGCGAAGAATGAATCGACCATGTTCAAGATCGAATTTGAGGACGACAAGGGGCTCTGGCACGACGTGCGCGGGTCGGACGGCGAGGTGTTGACTTACGCGAAAGAGGCGGAGGCACGGGCCGCGCTGGCCGAACAATTCCCGATCCTCGTGCAGATGGAAAAATTCGCCGGGGGCAAGCGCACGCGGGTGATCCGCATTCTGACGGATGACGATGACTGGCCCAAGAAATGAACGCCTAGCCCGCTAAACGTGGCGGTACAAACGTCAGCTCTACTTTCTTTAGGATAAACGACATGATTGATCTCTATACCGCGGATACGTCGAACGGCCAGCGGGTCGCCATCATGCTGGAGGAATGCGGGCTCGAATACGCCGTGCGCAAGTTTGACCTGATGCAGGGCGAGCACCGCAATCCGGAGTTTTTGAACGTCAATCCGGCAGGGACGATTCCGGCGATCGTCGATCACGACGGCCCCGGCGGCAATCCGCTGGCCCTTGCGCAGTCCGGCGCGATTCTGCTCTATCTGGCGATGAAGACCGGAAGTTTTTTCCCGATCGATCCGGCGCTGCGCGCCGAAGCGTTTCAATGGTTCATGCAGGCCACGACGGACTGCGCGCCGGCGTCGGGGATGATCTTTCAGCTCTCTCGGCTCGCCCCGGAAAAATCGCCGGCAAACGTCGCATTCCTCGAAGAACGGCTGCGGAAATTTCTGCGTGTCGTCGATACGCGCCTCGCCGGCCGCGCGCACTTGGCTGGCGAAGTGTCAATCGCGGATCTCGCGCTTTATCCGGTCACCGCCGCACGGCGGGGACTGATCGAAGGCGACACGGGTTTCGTAAACTTGAAGCGTTGGATGACCACTATCGGCGATCGGCCGGCGGTCGTGCGCGGCATGCGCGCCGCGACTTGAAGTGCCGCGACTTGAGTGCCGCTGCCCGGGCGACGAACTACGCCGATTAGAGTCCCTGCGCTTCCTTCGGCAACGTGCCTGCGGCTTTGCGCTGCTGAAAGATGACGTCGAGCTCGTCGTCGGTTTTGTAGCCAGGGACTTTGAACACGTAGCGTTTGGCGTTCTGTAGTCGGAACGGGACGTCCTTCATCTCCGTTTCCCAATGCTGGTCGCCTGTGCGAATGTTGTCCTTCCAGTCCATCATCCAGTTGCGCCGGCTGCGCGGGCTGCCATAGAGATAGAGCTTGTCCTCGACGATCGCAAACGTATCCGCGCCGATGAACGCCTTCAACGCATACGGCCCGCCGCTCGCGCAAAATCCGGCGTACTGCGGCTCATATCGGGCGGGATTCTTGAGGAACGTGTCCTTGTTGGCGGCGGAGGCGAAGCGATAGGTCACGCCGTTGACATCGGCCTTGATTCCCGGATTGCCCTTGACCGTTTTGCTTTCCGGGAAGTACGCGACCGGATCGTTGCCGCGCAGCATCAGGTTGCGGTCCTCGCCGTCGACAATCGTACTTTTGACCGTCCCGCATCCGGTCAAGGCGAGCAGTGCGGCGACGGCGAAAAGGGTGGCGGTGGAACGAGTAGCGCGCATCAAAGCCTCCGTAATCGGGATCGGGTTCTAAGATGTTCCATTCTATCGCGACAATTCGGCGCCGTCGCGGCGGGTCCTGTAAACGAAAGCGGCCAAAACGAAACGGCCGAAAGGAAACGGCCGACTCACGCGCGCCCGCGCGGGTCGGCCGATCCCTGCAAAAGCGAGAGCTGCGCGTTACTTCAAGTGGTTCGACACGAGTTTGGTCATCTCGAACATCGAAACCTTGATCTTGCCCCCAAACACAGCACGGAGTTTCTCATCGGCATTGATCTGGCGGCGATTGACCGGGTCTTG
>JBPCLS010000295.1:0-3755 GCA_051003055.1 Casimicrobiaceae bacterium | reverse complement strand
CTTAACGCCTGAAGCAACGAAATTGCCGACCCCGGATTGAGGCGTGTTGCGCGAGCGCCATTGCGCTCTGCAGCAAAACGGTCGACGAGCCCGGGACGGCCACCCGGTGGAAGGCGTAATATATTGTTTTATCGTGTAAATACCTTTGTGAAGAGCCACTGTGCCGACCTCGACGACCCACCGCACTGTTTCCGCCGCCGCCACGGGCCATCGGGGTACGGCCGTTCCCACGCGCCACCCGATCGATGACACCCGGATTACCGAGATCACCGAACTCGCGCCTCCGGCGCCTCTGCTGCGCGAGTTTCCGGTGTCGGAATCCGCCGCGACGACGACGTACGACGCGCGTTGTGCGATACATCGAGTGTTGCACGGCGGGGACGATCGGCTGCTCGTCGTCGTAGGCCCGTGTTCGATTCATGATTACGACGCCGCAATCGATTACGCCACGCGCCTGGCCGCGCTCAAGCGCGAACTCGCCGACCGGCTGATTGTCGTCATGCGCGTGTATTTCGAAAAGCCGCGCACGACCGTCGGCTGGAAAGGATTGATCAACGACCCGCGGCTCGACGACAGCTTCCGGATCAACGAAGGGTTGCGCCTCGCGCGACGCATTCTGCTCGAGATCAATGAGCTCGACCTGCCGGCTGGGACCGAGTATCTCGACATGATCACGCCGCAATACATCGCGGATCTGATCGCATGGGGCGCGATTGGCGCGCGCACGACCGAAAGCCAGGTCCACCGCCAGCTCGCATCGGGGCTCTCATGTCCGGTGGGATTCAAGAACGGGACCCATGGCGACGTCAAGATCGCCGTTGATGCGATCAAGGCCGCATCGGCGCCGCACCATTTCCTTTCGGTGACCAAAGGCGGCCACTCGGCGATCATCCAGACCGCGGGCAATGAGGATTGCCATATCATCCTGCGCGGTGGCAAGACACCGAACTATGACGCCGCGAGTGTGGAATCGACCTGCCGTGCGCTGGCCAGCGCCGGCCTCGCGCCGCGCGTGATGATCGACTGCTCGCACGCCAACAGCGACAAAGATCCCGAGCGGCAGGTTGCGGTGGCACACGATATCGGCGGACAGATCGCAGCCGGCGATTCGCGGATCGTCGGCGCGATGGTGGAAAGTCACATAAACTCCGGGCGGCAGGACCTTATACCCGGCCAGGCGCTCGCGTACGGCGTGTCGATCACCGACGCGTGTCTCGCGTGGAACGCGACGGCATCGCTGCTTCGCAGTCTCGCCGACGCCGTCCGCCTGCGCCGGCTTAAACTGACCGATGCCGCATGATTGGCGCTTCGCTGGGGGACCCTTTCAGTCGATGCCCTAGTCATTGCCGGAAGCACCGATAAAGCCTAGCGCCGCCGCTGTCGCCACGGGCAGCTATCGCGCACCGGCGTGGCTACGCGGTGGCCATGCGCAAACGATATTTCCCTACTTCCTGCGGCGGCCCGTCATCCGCTATCAACGCGAGCGGATCGACACACAAGACGGTGATTTCTGGGATCTTGATTGGCTCCCCCAGCCACGCGCTGCGCCGCGTGCGCCTCTGGTCGCGTTGTTTCACGGCCTCGAGGGCAGCGCGGAATCGCACTACGCATTGGCGCTGATGGCACATCTTACTGCCCTGGGCTGGTGCGGCGTGGTGCCGCATTTCCGAGGGTGCGGAGGAGAACCCAACCGGCAACCGCGCGCCTACCATTCCGGCGATCATGAAGAAATCGGCGCGATGTTGGCAACGCTTGCGGCGCGGCGCGAAGCGGGAGCCCCGCTATTCGCAGTCGGCGTGTCTCTCGGCGGCAGCGCGCTGCTCAACTGGCTGGGTCGTGCGGGCGCGACGGCCGAACGAACGCTGACCGCGGCAGCTGCGGTGTCGGCCCCGCTCGACCTGACCGCGGCCGGCATCGCAATCGGCCGAGGCGTCAATCGCATCTACACCCGTCACTTTCTGCAGACGCTCAAGCCCAAAGCTTTGGCGATGGAGGCGCGCTTCCCGGGTCTCTTCGACCGGCGCCGGCTGCGTGCGGTCCGCACGATGTGGGAATTCGACGAGGCGGTCACCGCACCGCTGCACGGTTTTGCCGGCGCGGACGATTATTGGACACGCGGATCGTCCAAACCGTGGCTTGCCGCGATTGCCGTGCCGACCTTGGTGCTGAACGCGAGAAACGATCCTTTCGTGCCGCTCCGGTCGCTGCCCGCCGCGGACGAGGTAAGCGAAGTCGTCGTCCTCGAACAGCCGGTAACCGGCGGGCACGTCGGATTTATGACGGGACCTGTACCGGGCCGGCTTGACTGGCTGCCGCGCCGCCTGACAACGTTTTTCACAACCCACCGTTAACACCGGCGGGCCTCGTTGCGAATCGTGCGAAACTACCAGGGTCTATTTTACGATCGCTCCTCGCCATGCCGGACGCCGCACCGCAAGCATCGCCCGCACTAGCCGTTCCGCCCGAAATTTTCAAGGCCTATGACATTCGCGGTGTCGTCGGCAAGACGCTGACGGCCTCCGTCGTGCGTGCAATTGGCCAGGCGTTGGGCGGGCTCGCACGCGAGCGCGGCGCCGATACATTCGCCGTTGGCCGCGACGGCCGTCTCTCGGGACCCGAACTGCTGGACGCGCTGACTTTAGGATTGCGTGCAGCCGGGGCAAACGTGATCGATGTCGGCATGGTCACGACTCCGATGACTTATTTCGCCGCACACCATCTGCACACGGGCTGCAGCGTCATGGTGACGGGCAGCCACAACCCGCCGGACTACAACGGTCTCAAGATGGTCGTCGCGGAGACGACCTTGTCCGGCGACGACATTCAAGCGGTGCGTATGCGCATCGAACGCGGCAACCTTGCTCGCGGGGCCGGCGCGTACCGAACGCAGGACATCTCCGAAGCTTACTTCGACCGCATTGTCGGCGACGTCAAGCTGGCGCGGCCGCTCAAGATCGCCGTCGATTGCGGCAACGGCGTGGCCGGAGCGTATGCGCCGACGTTGTTCAGGCGATTGGGTTGCGATGTCGTCGAGTTGTTTTGCGACGTCGACGGCCGATTTCCCAACCATCATCCGGATCCGTCGCAGCCGAAGAATCTGCAGGACTTGATCGCGCGATTGAAAGAAAGCGACTGCGAGCTGGGCTTCGCCTTCGACGGCGATGGCGACCGGCTGGGTGTCGTCACCAAGCAGGGCGACATCATCTATGCCGACCGCCAGTTGATGCTGTTCGCGGCGGACCTGCTCGCGCGGGTGCCTGGCGCCACAGTTATCTACGACGTCAAGTCGACGCGCAACCTGAAGCCCTGGATCACAAAGCACGGCGGTGTGCCGCTGCTGTGGAAAACGGGCCATTCGCTGATCAAGAGCAAGATGAAGGAGGTCGGGGCGGCGCTCGCGGGCGAGATGAGCGGGCATACCTTTTTTGGCGAGCACTGGGACGGCTTCGACGATGGGCTCTATGCCGGCGCGCGCCTGCTCGAGATCCTCTCGCAGCACGCGGATCCGGGGGCCGTCCTGAACGCCCTACCCGATGCTTTGTCGACCCCCGAGCTCAATCTCGCCTGCGCCGAAGGCGAGCATCACGCGCTGATCGCCCGGTTGCAGAAGACCGCCGTATTTCCGACAGCGTCGGAAATCATCCGGATCGACGGCTTGCGCGTCGAATATGCCGACGGCTTCGGCCTTGCGCGCGCCTCGAATACGACACCCGTCATCGTTTTACGCTTCGAAGCTGACGACGAACAAGCGATGC
>JBPCLS010000294.1:0-2775 GCA_051003055.1 Casimicrobiaceae bacterium | reverse complement strand
AGCCGGCGCTTTCGGTCGCCATCCAGAAGCTGGAAGAGGAATTGGGCGCCGTGCTGTTGGAACGGGGAAAGACCGAGGTAACGGTGACGCCGGTCGGCGGAAGAATCGTCGAACAGGCGCAGAAAGTGCTCGAAGAGGCGGCGCGCATCCGCGAAATCGCCCAGGCCGGGCGCAACCAGCTCGTCGGCACGCTCAAATTGGGCGTGATCCACACAGTGGCGCCCTATCTGCTCCCCGACTTGATCCCGGCGCTGCACGACCGTGCGCCGGACATGCCGCTCGACATCGAGGAGAATTTGACCGAGAACCTCGAAGCGGCGCTGCGGGCTGGGCGGATCGACGCGGGGATTCTTGCTCTGCCTTTTCATCCCGCCGGCGTCGTCACCGAGTTTCTGTACGAAGAGCCGTTTTGCGTCGTCGTGCCGCACAATCACAAGTGGGCGAAACGAAAATCGATTGCCCCCGCCGAATTGGCGGGTGTCCATACGATTTTGTTGAACGTCGGCCATTGCTTCCGCGACCAGGTGCTCGACGCCTGTCCGGAATTAAACCGTACCGACACCCGGGTGGCCCGCAGCAACTCGCTCGAAACCGTGCGCAATATGGTCGCTTCCGGATTGGGCGTCTCGGTGTTGCCGCGCGATGCACTGACGCCGAAGTATCACAGCCGCCTTGTGGTGCCGGTTCCCTTTACCAAGCCGGCGCCGTCGCGCCGCATTGCGCTCGCCTTTCGCAAGAGCTTTCCCCGGCCCGCCGCGATCGAGGCGATTCGCGACGCAGTGATGGCGTGCCGCGCCGCGTCCGGGCACAAGGTCGTCGCGCGATTTCTGCCCGCACCAACTCAAAACAAGTGACGCCGGAATGAGCCCCACGCCGCGACTAGGCCTCGGGCAAACGTTTTCGCGCGAGCGGATTCTGCTGCTGGTGTTGATCGGTATGACCGCCATTGTTTTCTACCTTTGCTACCGGCTCACCCAACCGTTCATACCTGCCCTGACCTGGGCGCTCGCGCTCGCGGTGATCGGGCATCCACTGCACGACTGGCTTCGCCGCCACCTTCACCAGGAATCGGTGGTCGCGGCGCTCGCGGTCTTTGTCGTGACGGCGATTCTGGTGGTTCCCGTCACGCTGATCGTCCAGCAGATTTCGCAAGACGCGATGTCGGGTATCAGCAATATTGCCGGCAGCGTTGCCGACGGACGCTGGCGGGAGGCGCTTGGCCGCAACCCCAGGCTCGCGGCGGTCTTCGACTGGGTTCAGAGAGAATTCAATGTCGAAGGTCAGATCAAGCGAATGGCCGAGGGAAGAGCCGAGCGCGCCGTCGAGGGGATTTGGAAAACGGCGGTCTTTGCGGTTTTCAGTTGGCTCGTTACCTTGTTGCTGCTTTTCTATTTCTTCCGCGACAAGCAGAAGTTGCTGAAGGGATTGCGGAGTCTGGTGCCGCTTTCCACCGATGAGACCGACAAGGTATTCCGGCGCGTAAACGATTCGGTGCAGGCGACCATTTTCGGAACCGTCGTCGTCGCGCTGGTGCAAGGCACTCTCGGCGGCTGGATGTTCTGGTGGCTCGATTTGCCGGCGCCGCTGCTGTGGGGGTCGGTAATGGCGCTGCTGGCAATCGTCCCGATCTTTGGCGCGTTCATCGTGTGGATTCCCGCAGCCATTTTTCTGGCGCTGGAAGGCAATTGGGATAAAGCGCTCATCTTGACTGCGTGGGGCGGAATTGTGATTGCACTAATCGACAACCTGCTCTATCCGATACTCGTCAAGGATAGGCTTCGCCTGCACACCGTTCCGGTGTTCATCGCGCTGGTGGGAGGAATTGCCGTCTTTGGCGCGGCTGGCATCGTCCTCGGCCCGGTGACTTTGGCGGTGGCGGTCGCGCTGGTGGAGATATGGCGCCGGCGCTTCGCGGACGGGCAGCGCGCGCCTCCTGTCGACCGCGAATCAACCGCGGACTAACGCTGGCAACTCGGCAAGTGACGCCAGGATGAAATCGGGCGGCGGCCCATGACGCTCCACCGGTTGGCCGCCGCGGTTGATCCAGAACGTTGTCAGTCCAAACGCTTTGGCTCCGGTCGCGTCCCACCCGTTGGCCGAGACGAAGCCGATTTGTGCGGGTGCCAAGTGCAACCGGTCGACCGCCAAGTGATAAACCTGCGGCGCCGGCTTATAAATGCCGGCCGCATCGACCGACAGCACGCCGTCGAGCAGCGAGTGGACGCCCGACGCATGCAGCAGCGGTTCGAGCATCGCGAGAGTTCCGTTCGACAGGATCCAGCGCGGGCGCGGCGCGAGCGCGATCAGCGCAGCTTTGGCATCCGGAAACGGCGTCAGCGACTGATAGGCAGCGATGAGCTGCGCGCGCTCTTCGCTGCCCCACGGCAACTGCAGCGCTGCTATGGCGTAGTCGAGCGCTTTGCCAGTTAACGCAGCGAAGTCATCACGCGGCCGCGTCGCCATCAGCGACGCAAGCCACGTGTACTCGAGTTGCTTGGTCCGCCACAGCCGGGACAGTTCGGCGCCCTTGCCCGGAGCCAGACGTTCGCCGATCACCGCGAGCGAATGCACGTCGAACAGCGTGCCGTAGGCGTCAAAGACCCACGCGACAACGCGGGCGGCAGGCGGAGAGGCGGACATGAAAGGGAGGAGCACGTGCGAGTGCCGACGATTGTCGCATTCGATCGTGACCCCACATCGGCGCGCGCAAAAAAAGAGGGGTTACACTTGCGCGTAACCCCTAGGGTTCAGTTGGTGGGCATTGCTGGGTTCGAA
>JBPCLS010000293.1:0-3731 GCA_051003055.1 Casimicrobiaceae bacterium | reverse complement strand
CGAACTTATTCCGACCGGCATCGCCATCCACATCGCCGATCCCAGCCTTGCTGCGATGATCCTGCCGCGCGCTCCGCCTCCGCATGGTGACGTTGATCGCAGGTGGCGTGCGATGAACCTCTTAAACGACAAAAGAGCCCGGAAGAACAAAGGTCTGCCGGACTCTTGTGGCGCGCAGCGCGCGCCGTTCTACGCACTTTTTAACGGAAGTTTGACGGTACGTATTTCTTATCGCAGCCAGTGACTGTCCCCGTCCAAGCTGTAATATCCGGTAGCGTAACGGCGGTGGGTGTGAGAACCAACACGCAATCACCAGCCTTTGAACCCGTCGCTTGGGTGGTCACCGAGATGATACCGGTGCTCGCACCAACGGCCGTCGTTGCAACATAAGTCGTCGCCAAGGTTGAACATCCGGACTCGGCGATGTTCGCGGGAAAAACATTACGAGTCGATACAAACTCGCTAATCGACGTCTTGCACGCAGCAATTGCAGCTACCCCTTCCGACATCTTCGAACGGATAACGTAGTCCTGATACGCCGGCAGCGCGATGGCCGCCAGGATGCCGACAATCGCCACAACGATCATCAGTTCGATGAGTGTAAAACCCTTTTGAACGCGTTTCATTTTTGAAGCTCCTAAGGTTGGTGAGGGTATTTGGGTCTCTCGCACCCAGCGATGCTGGCAATACTTGAGCAATGGGTATGCCAAGCTTGGCCCCCGCTGGTCGAATCGAACTCCCCGAACCTAAGCGATTGATTTTGGCGAAATCTCTGGCGATTAGCGGACGAGCGGCAACTCTTCGTTTGGCATTCGCCGCGGCCCGGAAAAAGCTTGAAAGTCGCAGTCGGACGAATCACGCTGCAAGGGGTGCCGTAAAACGTCACCCTATCGCGGCGCCTCTGCTTGCGCTGCCGCGATCTCCAGCCGCACGCCCGCCACTTCGAAAGTATCCCCCGGACGCAGTGTCGCTCCCTCGGCCGCGACCGTCTCCCCATTGACCCGTGGCGGCTCTTTTCCTTCGAGCGGGACAAGACGAAAGCCGTCGCCTTTCTTGCGGATGACGGCGACCTGCACCCCAACGCGCCCAACCGAGATCTGGTCGTTCGCGAACGGTACGGTGCGGCCGGTTTGCGGGCCGGACAAAACGCGAACGGTAGGCTGCGCCGGCACTCGCGGCGGCGCGGAGGGTGCGTCGACGGAATCCGTTTTGCGACGATTGGAATTCCGCGATGGCGAGTTCATCAAGCTCGGATCGACGATGCCTTGGGCGACCGGTTCTGCGGGGGAAGCAGAAATTTGCGGTGCTGCCTGACCACTGGCAAACAGTCGCTCAGGCGTGGACAGCGCATTTGTAGCCGACATCGTCGAACCACGATCGGGCAGCTCGGCGGTATCGTGTACGGTAGGACCACTCTCGGGCTGCGTGCTCGCCGACGGCGGCGCAACCGAGGTTGTTGCCGGCGCGTTCCCCGCCGGCTTCGCCCGCTCCACCGTATCCGATAACCCGCGAATCTGATGCCGCGCGATCTCCGGAACGGGCGGCTCCACCTTTGCCTCTTCGTCAGACGTGTACACGAGGCGCTGCATGCCGATGTCGCCATGATCATGGTCGCGCAAAAAGTGCTTGACGATCCGAATGCCGTTGACGAGCGTACCGTTGGTGCTGCCGAGGTCTTCGAGAAACGAGTCGGAGAGGATTGTCACGACAGCGGCATGTTCGCCAGAGACGGCTGGGTGCGGCAAGCAGACGTCATTGTCGGCACGGCGGCCGATGGTGACCCGTTCCTTGCGCAGCAATATGTCGAGTGTCGTCCCGTCAGCGTGAAATAAAACAAGCTTGCCCATGACTGTATCCTACGCCTTGTTCTTCGCGAGCCAGCGCTGCGCCCAACCGGATGGCGGCAAAAACTCCGGCGGGACGCGCACCAGAACGACGGAAATATTATCGCGACCACCATTCTGGTTGGCAACTTCCACCAGGTCCGCGACCGCGACGGCAAGCTCGGTGCGCTTTTCATCGACGATCGAGTGGATCACGTCCGGCTCGACCATGTCGGTCAAGCCGTCCGAGCACAACAGGTAAATATCGTTCGCTTCCATCCGATACTCGGCAATGTCCGCGGGAACGATCGCCTCGATCCCCAGCGCGCGAGTGACGAGGTTCTTGTTGAGCGAGAATCTTGCCTGCGCCGTGGTCAGCGCACCGCTGTCGAGTTGCTCTTGCAATAGCGAATGGTCATGCGTTAGCTGCTCGAATTTCTCGCCGCGCAGCCGGTAGCAACGCGAATCGCCGATGTGACCAATGGAAACGCGGTTGCCGCAGAAAACGGTGGCGACGATGGTCGTGCCCATGCCCGCGCATTCCGGACGCGCTTGCGCCGCCTCGTAGATTCCCTTGTTCGCGGCGGCGATCTGCTGTTGCAAGAGCTGCGCACCGTGGGTCAATCCGCTCTGCACGTCGACCTTGGATAATTCGCGACCCGACTGGAGCTCGGGCAGCATACCGCTCGCCACCACGGTGACGGCGATGCCGCTGGCGACTTCGCCCGCGCTGTAGCCGCCCATGCCGTCGGCAAGGATCGCAATGCCCGCTTCGCCGTTGACGAAAATCGAGTCTTCGTTGTGCGGGCGCACCATCCCCGGATGCGACAGGCTTGCGATGTCGAGCGGCTGGGTTTCGGTCATCGGTGCTTCGGTGGACATTTGCTTGTGGTCAACAGTAGAGTGTACCGCTTCGCGGTAGCGCGGCGAGCCCCTGGCCCGGGCGTCGAGCAATGCGCGCCTAGAGTGCCGCCTGCATCAGCTTGCCCATCTCCGCCGGATTGCGCGTGACCGTAATGCCGCACGCTTCCATCACGGCAAGCTTCTCCTGCGCCGTGCCCTTGCCACCTGCAACGATCGCGCCGGCGTGACCCATGCGCTTGCCCGGCGGCGCCGTCACGCCCGCGATGAAACCGACGATCGGCTTTTGCATGTGTTCTTTCGCCCACTGCGCAGCCGTTTCTTCATCGTTGCCGCCGATCTCGCCGATCATCACCACCGCATCGGTCGCCGGATCATCGTTGAACAAGCGGAGCACGTCGATGTGCTTCAAACCATTCACCGGATCGCCGCCGATGCCGACCGCGCTGGATTGACCGAGGCCGAGTTCGGTCAACTGCCCGACCGCTTCGTAGGTGAGCGTACCCGAGCGTGACACGACGCCGATCCGTCCCTGCTTGTGGATGTGCCCGGGCATGATGCCAATCTTGATCTCGTCGGGCGTGATGACGCCTGGACAATTGGGACCGAGCAGCAACGTTCGTCGATTCTGCATGCGGTAGCGCGTGCGAATCATGTCGCGCACGGGAATCCCTTCAGTGATGCAGATGACGAGGTCAAGCTCCGCGTCCACCGCTTCATCGATGGCGGCCGCGGCAAACGGCGGCGGTACGTAGATCACCGACACCGTGGCGCCGGTCGCTGCTTTGGCCTCCTTGACCGTCGCGTAGATCGGGATGCCTTCGAATTCCTCGCCGGGCTTCTTGGGATTCACGCCGGCGACGAAACAATCGCGGCCATACGCGTAATCGCGGCACATCCGCGTGTGGAACTGGCCCGTCTTGCCGGTGATTCCCTGCGTGATGACCTTGGTGTTTTTATTGATGAGGATCGACATATCGTTGATCTTGACGAAGCATGGCCCTCTCCCCAACGCAACAAAAGCATTTATGCCAGGGGGCCCAGGTG
>JBPCLS010000292.1:0-4848 GCA_051003055.1 Casimicrobiaceae bacterium | reverse complement strand
CGACGACGACGTCAACCGGGCGTGCGCCGAAGCGGCGGTTGAGCTGCGTCATCCACCGATAAGCGAGATCCGGGTCATGCGGAAATATGATGCGCAGCGACTTGTGGATCCCCAGCAGGTGGCCCGCACGATCCAGCAGGTCGCGGTTGTCGGCCAATGGCGCACCTTTTCGGTAGCGGGAAAGCGCCGTGCGGCTATCCGGTGACAGTCCCAGCACGGCCGACTGCGCGTCCGTAGGCAACTGCCATAATTCCAGCAGCTTCATGACCATCAAAGCGAGCCGGCCGCGCGAATGCTTGCTTTTGGGGTCGACGACGCTCTTGACGGTTGTTGCAGCGGCGGCAGGCATAAGTCTCTTTGCATGTGTCAATCCGGACGAATAGTGTACCATATCGAACAAATAGGCAGGCCCGTTTCGCAGTCTCGATGATCCAGTGAGCGAACCAGCAGCCAAAGGGTTTGACCTGGATAAGCAAATTGTTTATATCGAAAGGGCCAATGGAGCATCCGCATCGGTGATCAATGGCGTGTGTGTTTACGATCGCCCACGACCCGCAGGCCTAAGCGCCAGGGCCGTCGGTACCAGCCCCACCATCGGCGCTTTCGCTCCAGCGTGATACCGACCCATTGAAGCTGACCCATTGAAACGCATTCCCGGAAATCGTTTCCTGCACTCGCCGGGGCCGACTCATGTGCCCGACGAGGTTCTGGATGCAATGCGGCGTCAGCCCATGGATCTTGCCGACCCGCGGCTTGGCCAGGTGATCGAAGCATGCGAGAACGGACTCAAGCGCCTGTTGCAGACGCGGCACGCGGAAGTGTTCATGTTCGCGGGAAACGGGCACGGCGCGTGGGAAGTTGCGATCGACAATCTTGTTGCGCCTGGCCAAGCCGTTCTGGTGCCTGGCACCGGGCACTTCTCCGAGTCGTGGGCGGTGCAGACGGAAGCGCTTGGGCGCCGCGTCATTCGCACGCCCTATCGGGAAGGCTATCCGATCGACGCCACCGCTGCCGAGCAGGCATTGCGTGCCGACACAGCGCGTGAAATTGCCGCCGTGTTCGTCGTGCATACCGATACTGCCAGCGGCGTGACGAGTGACCTACGGGCGCTGCGCACTGCGATCGACGCGGCCGATCACCCGGCGTTGTTTGTTGTCGACGCCGTGGCATCGCTCGCGGCTGCGCCGTTTGCGATGGACGAACTGCGAGTCAATGTCGCGGTCGGTGCCTCGCAAAAGGGCCTGATGGTGCCGCCCGGGCTTGCCTTTGTCGCGGTCGATTCCGCGGCGGCAAAGGTCGCGAGCCACAATCCGGCGCCGCGGTTTTACTGGGATTGGGATCGCCGCAGGAGCGATCTCGCCTATCGCAAGTTTTGCGGCACGCCTCCGCAAAACCTGCTGATGGGATTGGAGGCCGCGTTGTCGCTGCTCTTTCGCGAAGGCATCGATGAAGTCATTGCGCGCCACCACCTTCTTGCGCGCGCCGTGCATGCCGCCGTCGATTGCTGGACCCGCGAAGGGGCTTTGCAATTCTTCGGTCGGGTGCCCGAGACCCGCTCAGTTTCAGTCACCACTGTTTTGGTGCGGCCCGGGATCGATCCCGAGGCGATGCGCAGCGTTGCGCGCGAGCGATTTCAGGTTGCAATCGCCGGGGGGCTCGGCCCGCTAGCCGGTCGCGTCTTCCGCATTGGCCACTTGGGTGACCTCAATCCCGCGATGATCCTCGGATGCCTCGCCGGCATCGAAGCTGCAATGACGGTGCAGGGGATTCCTTTTGGCCGCGACGGTACCCAACAGGCGATTGCTTGCCTGGCCGCCGGTTAGCCCAGGTAAGCATGACATCGCCGCACCGGAAGTTCGTGCGGTGCGCTGCAGTCAGCCTTCTCGGGAGACGAAACCGGCTTGCTGTATGTGTACACTACTGAGGCATAAACGCCGGAAAGGAGGTGTGCAATGCAACGAAAAACAGCTAGGGATTTCGACCCCGCGGTTCTGCAGTTGTTCGACAAGTTTGTGCATGGGACCATCGATCGTCGCGATTTCTTAAGCGGCGCTGCCAGGTACGCGGTGGGAGGGGTTACGGCTTCCATGCTCCTTGATGCGCTGAGTCCGCGGTTTGCCGAAGCACAGCAGATCGCGAAGGACGACGGGCGAATCAGCGCCAAATACGCGGAATACTCATCACCCGGGGGCTACGGCAAGATGCGCGGCTATCTTGTGCGGCCGGCCAATGCGGCCGACAAGCTTCCGGGGGTGCTGGTCGTGCACGAGAACCGCGGACTCAATCCGCATATCGAGGATATTGCCAGGCGGCTGGCGCTCGACAATTTCATGGCTTTTGCGCCGGATGCATTAACTCCATTTGGCGGCTATTCCGGCAACGAGGACAAGGCGCGCGACGATTTCGCCAAGCTCGATCAATCAAAGTCGCGCGAGGATTTCGTCGCCGCTGCGAACTTTCTGAAGGGCCTTCCCGATTGCACCGGAAAGACGGGCGTAGTAGGTTTTTGCTACGGTGGTGGGATCGCCAATATGCTAGCGACTCGCCTGCCAGACCTCTCTGCGGCGGTGCCATTCTATGGAGGCCAGCCGCCGGCAGGAGACGTGGTGAAAATCAAGGCACCACTGCTTATTCACTACGCGGGGAACGACGAGGGGATCAATGCCGGCTGGCCAGCTTTCGAGGCGGCGCTGCAAGCTGCCGGTGTGAAGTACTCGATGTTCAAATACGCGGGCACGCAGCACGGCTTCAACAACGATACGACACCGCGCTACGACGAGGCTGCTGCCAAGCTCGCGTGGCAACGGACAGTGGAGTTCTTCAACCAGAATTTGGCCGCTGCATCGAGAAAAGCGGCCTTCTGGTCGGGATAAGGTTTGACTTCGAAGATCACGGCAATCATGCGCTTTCCCCAGTGCGCGCCGCCGCGATGCGCGACGTGCCGTCGACCAATTCAAGGAAGGTGCGCTCTTCACGCAGGATGAGCCGTTTGCTCTGCGCGAACGCAAAGTTCGCGCAGCCTTCCGCATCGGCTTTGAGTCTCGCCCGATACGTCTCGTACGCGGCGAGGCTGTCGCACGCGATCAACCCCCAAGCCACGTTGTTCGTACCCTCGTGCGGCAGAAAATAGCCGACGAGGTCACCTCCGCAACGCGGAATGATGCGCGCCCAGTTCTCGGCGTACTCCTTGAAGGCGGCGCGTTGAAAGGGATCGATCTCGTACCGGATGAAACAGGTAATCGTCATTTCGCCCCCGCGTCAAGTTAATGGGAATACACGATAGCGCATTGCGGAGCCTTGATGGTTCGGCTACGATCGAACCATGCGAGACGGTCCGAACATCGTTGGCATTGCTGCGCTGATCGGCGACCATGCCCGGTCGGAAGTCCTGACGGCCCTGATGACGGGCCAAGCGCTGACTGCCACCGAGCTTGCGGGAGTGGCTGGTGTCACCAAGCAGACAATCAGCGGGCACCTCGCCAAGTTGCTCGATGCCCGGCTGGTCGGCGTAGAAAGCCAAGGGAGGCATCGGTATTACCGGCTCGCCGACCCCGACGTAGCGCATCTGCTCGAAAGCCTGATGGGCGTGGCCTATCGAGCGGGTGCCGTGCGCGTTCGCTCCGGCCCCCGCGAACCCGCGCTGCGCAAGGCGCGCGTTTGCTACGACCATCTCGCCGGCGAGCTGGGCGTGCTCGTGTTCGACAGCTTGCAGCAGCGGCGACTATTGCGATCGCGTGGCGATGAGCTGGAACTCACTGCACCGGGAGAGCGATTCTGCCGGGAGATCGGCGTTGAGCTCGAAGCTCTGAAGCGCCTGCGGCGCCCGCTATGCCGGGCGTGTCTGGACTGGAGCGTCCGCACCCATCATCTTGCTGGGGTGCTTGGCGCAGCCTTGCTGGGTCGCTGCTTCGCGCTTGGTGGGGCTCGGCGCGCAAAGGGCTCGCGTGTCGTGAACTTCTCGGCACTCGGCGAAAAAGCGCTGCGCGAACGCTTCAGCGTGCAAATGAAATGACCAGGCGAAACCTTGCGCGCGGCGCGCGAGTCGAGATCGACATGATTGCGCGGCGCGGCCCGTAAAGTTCGCTAGGCATTGGGAGTCTCGTCGGAGCTCCCTCGCTCATAACGCGAAGGCGGAAGGTTCGAATCCCGCCGCACCCAATGAGCCAAGGGCTTGCAGAAATGCAGGCCCTTTTCGTTCATGTGAGGACCTGACGAGCGGCTCGAGTCGGGAGCGAGTCGGGGCGTGATTATTGCAGATGAATGGGGATTTCTGCCGCGAGCTCCGGAAACTGGCCGCACACGTATCCAAATGCGGCACCTTTTGCGTATGTTCATTCATTCCCTACGACGTCTCAGGAGCGTTCGCGCCGTCCATGCGTGTGTACACTTCGGCGCAAATGGTGCGGCACACGCTGTCAACCACAAAAACGCGTCCCCGGCTGGTGATCCGCGATTGACGTCGACGCCGAGCCGAACCTACCTTTGCAGTCTTTGGCTGAGCGTCATCATCACGGCGTTGGTGGCAGTGACCGCTACTGCAAGCGCTCTTGCGCAAGTTCATTCCGGCAAGACACTGATAGTCGGCAGCGAAGAAGATTATCCCCCGTTTTCCATTGGGCGGACTGACGAAACTGCCGGCGGTTTCACCGTCGAATTATGGCAAGCGGTGGCCAAAGAAAGCGGGCTCGGCTATGCGCTTCGCGTCGCGCCATTTCACCAGATCCTCGAGGAATTCAAGGCCGGGAAGATCGATGTCCTGATCAATCTCGCGCAGTCGCAAGAGCGACGCCAGTTTGCGGAATTCACCGTTCCGCACGTGACCGTCAATGGGGCCATCTTCGTGCGCAA
>JBPCLS010000291.1:0-13025 GCA_051003055.1 Casimicrobiaceae bacterium | reverse complement strand
AATCACGGGTTGCGCAAGCTCGCCGTCGCGCGCCGCAACGGTGTCGTATTCGCCTCCTTCGCCGAGGATACCGAACCGTTAGCCGATTATCTGGGCGAGACGATGCTGGGATTCTTCGATCGCATTTTCGACGGCCGCGAAATCGAAGTCCTGGGATACTCGCGCCAGCTCGTGCCCGCGAACTGGAAATTGATGTTCGAGAACATCAAGGACCCGTACCACGCGAGCCTCTTGCACGTGTTTCTGGTGAGCTTCGGCCTGTTTCGCGCGGACCAGCCGGCGATGGTCAAAATGGACGCGACCGGCCGGCACGGCGCATTGGTCTCGTGGAAAGCGCCGGTCGCGGCGGCGGGCGAAGTCGCCGACATGCGCTCGTTCCGGCAGGATTTCACGCTCGCCGACGCGCGCCTGCTCGATCCGGTCCGCGAGTATCCGGAATTCACCGTCGTCATGACGACGTTGTGGCCGAACCTCATCATCCAGCAACAGTCGAACACGTTGGCGATGCGCCAGCTCGTAACCCGCGGGCCGCACGAGTTCGAGCTGGCGTGGACGTTTTTCGGCTACAAGACCGACGACGAGGCGATGCGCCTGCGCCGGCTACGGCAGGCGAATCTGATGGGTCCGGCAGGATACGTGTCGATCGACGACTCGGAGGTCATGAAGTTCTCGCAGCACGGCGTCAAGGCTTATCCGGAGGTTAACGGCGTCATGGAAATGGGTGGCCGCGATTGGAAAGACGAGCCGCACATGGTGACCGAGGGTGCGATCCGTTCGTTCTACGACTACTATCGCACCGTCATGGGCCTATGAACGATATCGCCGCCCTCCCCGTCCGCGAGATGCGGTTGGAGCTGGAGGTGCTGTATGCCGAATACGCCGGGGCGCTCGACGAAGAACGCTTCGAGGATTGGGCGGAGTTCTTCACCGAGGACTGTTTCTACCAGATCATTCCGCGCGAAAACCATGACCTTGGTCTCCCCGTCGCCACGTGGCGCAGCGAGTCGAAAGCGATGTTGCACGATCGCGTCACTTCGATCCGCAAGACTGCCGTCTACGCCCCGCGCTATCTGCGGCGCTACGTGACCGGCATCCGCCCGCGCGCGGAAAGCGATGGAACGATCACTGTTCGCGCCAACTATCTGGTCGTCGAAACGCTGCTTGACGAGCTGTCGCGGGTCTTCAACGCCGGCTATTACCTGGACGAAATCGTGGGTGTCGGCAGCGAGCTCAAGTTTGCGCGCAAGGTATGCGTTTTTGATTCCATACTGGTGCCCAATAGCCTGATTTATCCGCTGTAACGCCGCGTCGGCTATAAGGAAACGCCAGCGAACTACCCCGAAACGGACGTGAAACGACAACGCCGGTCGACCGCAATCACGGAGGCTTTCATGAAACAGAGTTTGCTTAAACTAATCGGTACCGCTGCCGTCGTACTGGCGTCGCAACTCGCGCTCGCGCAGGCGTGGCCCAGCAAGCCGATCCGGCTCCTGTCACCTTTCCCCGCCGGTGGCGGCAGCGACATCGTCGCCCGCCTTCTCGCGCCGAAGCTCGGCGAAGCGCTGGGCCAACAGATCGTCGTCGAGAATAGAACCGGCGCTGCCGGTAATGTCGGCGCTGAGTACGTCGCCAAATCCGCGCCCGACGGCTACACGTTCCTGCTTGCCAACAACACCATAGTCATCAATCCGAGTGTGACCAAGACGTCGTTCGACGTGCAAAAGGATTTCGCACCCGTCTCGCTTGTCGCCTCGACACCGGTCGTGCTCGCCGTCAACCCGTCCGTCATCAAGGCCAACAACGTCAAAGAGTTCATCGACCTCGCCCGCGCGCAACCCGGTGTTCTATCGTATTCGTCGTGCGGCAACGGGACCGCCATGCATCTCGCCGGCGAGCTTTTAAAACAGGTGGCAAAGATCGACATGACGCACGTTCCCTATCGCGGCTGCGCACCGGCGATCACCGACGGCCTTGGGGGTACCGTCCCCGTGCTTTTCAACACGATCACCAACACGATTTCGCACGCCAAAGCCGGCAAGCTCAAGATCATCGGCTTGGCTTCTGCCACGCGTTCGCCCGTCGACAGCTCGATCGGCACGATGGCGGAAGCGGGTTTGACGGGGTTCGACGCGGATATTTGGTTCGGCGTGCTGGCCCCCGCCGGAACGCCGAGGGAAATCATTACGCGGTTCAACACCGAGCTCAACAAAGCGTTGCAGTCGCCGGAACTTCGGCAAAAGCTCGCCGACAACCTGTTCGATGTTCGCGGAAGCACGCCGGAACAGTTCGCCACCGTTATCCGCAACGACCTCGCGCGCTGGGCCAAGGTCGTCCAGGATGCGAACATCAAGGCGGACTGAAAAGCGCCCTGCCGGCAGCCCAAGTCACCCGCCCCCGTCGCTGCGCGCGGGCGCAACGCGCACATCGATCACGCAGACGCGCCCGGCCCGGACTGCATCGAGCCCGGCGCGCATGGCTGCGTGAAGATCGGAAACGTCCAGGATCGGACCGATGCCTTGCGCGCCTTGCGCACGCGCGAGTGCCGCGAGATCGATGTCGGGATCGGCGATCCGCTGGCCGATCCACTTGTTCGCGACGGGTCGCCCGCGTTCAAGGGCGACCCGCTCCTGGTGGATCTCGTCGTTGTAGAACGGGCGATTGTTCGCGACCACGATGAGCAGCGTTATCCGGTAGCGTGCGGCCGTCCACAATGCCGTTACGCCCATCAAAAAATCGCCGTCGCCCAGAATGGCCACGGGCATTCGACCCATCTCGTTGAGTGCCAGTGCAGCACCCACCGTCATCCCCGGGCCGGAGCCGATACCCGCGCCCCCGTCGTAGCCCAGGTAATCGAGCGGACCATGGAAATCGCGGGCGTCGCCGGGCCAACCAAGAGGAAGACGCACGAGTGTTAGCGCCTCCGCCGGAGCCGCTGCCTCGAGGGCGTCGGCAATCGAGCGAATCGTCAAGAGATCGCCGCTCGCCGATTGCCCACGCGCGTGATGCATATCGCCAGAGGATGGCGCAGCGGCGCGCTTCGGCAGCGCAGCCAGCAGCGGTGCGACGATTGCGTCGGGCTCGGTCAGAAAATAGACATCGATGGGTGGGAGGCCAAAGCTCTCGCCACCGAAGCCGCGATGCAGATGCGCATCCAGCGACGCGTGAATGACCTGCGCGGCAATCGCTTGCCCCTCGGACGCCTGCATCAATGTTCCGGCAAGATCGACCCAATCGAGGCTCACGATGACGTCCGCATGCGCGAGCATGGTCTTCGCTGCAGGCGACAGGAAGAATCCAGGCGGCCCGACATGCAGCGGATGCTGCGTGGGGAATGCGGCACCCTGCTTCAAGTCGGTCACGACGCGGGCGCCCAAGCATTCCGCCAGTGCAACGCGCTGCTGCCAATCGTGCGGCGCCCGCGAACCGCGACCGGCGAGAATGACGGGATTGCGTGCAGCGGCGAGCAGACGCACGGCACGCGCCAGCGCTGCCGGATCCGGCGCGCTAGGCGGCGCCGGTTGAAAACGCTGCGGGTTTGGCTCTGGCGGCAACGCAGCAAGTTTCTGCTCCTGTAGTGCGGCGTCGAAATTCACGTAAACCGGGGCACACGGGGCCGTCCGCGCCAGTTGCGCCGCACGCAACACCGATTCCGCCGCTGCGGTGATCGACGCGGGCTGGTCGTCCCATTTGGTGAAGTCGCGCACCAGCGCGCCCTGATCGGCAACGGTATGCACCCAATCGATCCAGGGGCGGCGCTTGGCGGCATCGACCGGTCCGGTGGCGCCCAACAGCAGAATCGGTACGCGGTCGCACCATGCGTTGAAAATCGCCATCGCGCCATGCAGCAATCCGACGTTGCTGTGCAGCGCCACGGCCATCATCCGGCCGGATGCCTTGGCGTAACCGTGCGCGATAGCGACTGCGCTTTCCTCGTGCAGACACAAGAGCATCTGCGGACGGGTGTTGCCGGTGTAGTTGATGAGACTGTCGTGCAAACCGCGGAAGCTCGCTCCGGGATTCAGCGTCACGTAACGAACGTCCAGACACGCGAGAACCGCGGCAATCACGTCGGACCCCCACACATCGTCCGACGCTGCTCCCTTCTCGGGGAGCTCCCGCCGAATCGTCATCGCCCGTGTTTTCGGCGCGCGCTCATTCCAGCGGCCACGACGGGCGGCGCATCTCGAAGGTCTCGCTGAACGTCGCGTATTGATACCCGCCCAAACGCGTCACCGGGCGCGCCTTGATCGTGTCGAAACGTCCATTGGCATCGAGAAAACGGTCATCGATATGTAGGGCGACAACGCGCCCGATGACCACGCTGCTGCGGCGCTCGCCGGGCCCTGTCGGTTCGATGTCGATGATGCGCACGACGTTGCATTCCAGGTTGACCGGAGACTCGGCAACACGCGGTGGCTTGACTTTGCGCGACGGCGCCTTGGTCAGCCGCGCAAGTGCGAACTCGTCGATGCCGTGGGGAGCGGTCGCCGACGTGAGATTCATGCGTTCGCGCAAATCGTAATTCACGAAGTTCGCGACAAACTCACCGCTCGCGCGCGCATTGGCGAGCGTGTCCTTCTCGCCGCGATCCTCCGGCGCGTTGCCCGCGAACATCACCATCGGCGGCGTGGCGGAGATCCCGTTGTAATAGGAAAACGGCGCGAGATTGACGAGCCCTGCGTCGCTTATCGTGCTGATCCAGCCGATCGGCCGGGGCGCGACGATGGCGTTGAAAATCGTATTCTTGTACGTCGCGAAGTCGGTCGGCTCGAGATACATAAGGAACGAGAAATCTACAAAAGCCCCGCACGCTGCAACACGCCGTCCAGACGCTGTTCCAGTTCGGGCGCTGCGGGCAGCATCGGCAACCGGTGCTCGTTGGTCTTCAGGAGACCTAAGCGCCGCATCATGTATTTCATCGGAATGGGATTCGTGTCGAAGAAGACGGCAAGGTTCAATTCATGCAATTCGAAGTGCAGCGCGCGGCCACGCGCAAGATCGCCGTCGCGCACGGCATTGCACAGCGCGGCGATCTTGCCGGGGACAAGGTTCGCGACAGCGTTCATGGTACCTACTGCTCCCAGTGCCATCATCGGGAAGGTGAACTCCTCGAGCCCGACGAACACACGGAAGTCAGGCCCGAAACGGACAAGCATCTGCGTGACCAAGCCGAAATCGTTAACCGCGTGTTTGATACCGACGAAATGCGGCACGGCCTCGGCAATGGCCTCGAGCGTTGCGAGTTCCACGCTGACGGCCGTGCGGCCGGGAATGTGGTAGATCAAGAGCGGCAGATGCGTGCGCCGGCCCAGGTCCGTGTAGTACGCGACGAGCCCGCGCTGCGGCGGCCGGATGTAATACGGGGTGACGACGAGCAGCGCGTCGGCGCCGGCGCGCTGCGCGTGGTCCGTCAACGTCACTGTCTCGGCGTGCGATTGCGATCCGGTTGCCGCGATCACCGGAATGCGCCCGCGGCAGACCTGCACGGCAACCTCCACCAACCCTTTGCGCTCGTCGAGCGTAAGTGTCGAGGGCTCCGACGTAGTGCCGTTGACGACGACACCGTGGGTTCCGTTGGCGCCCTGGAATTCGAGCAGCTTCGCGTAGGTGTCGTAGTCGACCGCGCCATTCAGGAAAGGGGTGACGATTGGGGGCGCCGAGCCGATCAACTGGTTCGGCGCGAGTTTGATCATCCCGGCATCCGATTGGTCGCGAAACCGCGCTCGCGGCCCAGCACCGCCGCCGGGTGCTTCAAGCTTTCCTGCCACAGCAGCGATTCCATGTAGATATTGAGCGGCTGATCCTGCACCGTCAGCTCGTATACATAGTCGTCGTACGACGCATGATTGTGCACGGCCCAGCCAGGCGCCGACAGCATCAAATCGCCGGCCTTCCATTCGTACCGATTGCCCGCGACGATGCTGTAGCCGCGTCCGGAGAAGTAATAGTTGATCGCGGCGGAGACGTGCCGGTGCGGGCGATCGATGATGCCGGGCGGGCGAATGGTCATCGTCGCAAAAAAATTCGGTGTGATGCCGTTGGTGCGCCCCGTTATCGGGTTGTAGTACATGTAGAGCCGGCGTCCGACGTACTGCTCGCCCAGAGCTTCGAGCTTGTCGAGCTCGGGCTTCACCTTCTCCCACGGAAAATACAATACCTTCGACGCAGCGACCGGCGGATTGATCAGCACTTCGTAGGGCATCAACAAGCCGCCGTCATCGGTGACGGCAAACATGCCGAAGGGATTGTTGCGCCGCGAATCGGCGTCGTCTTCTTCGTCCATCGCCGGGCTCTGCACGTTGGCATCCGGCGGGGTCGCGCCATCCTCGCAAATGTAAACCTGCATGTGCTGCAGCAGCGGCACGTTCGAATAGGTCAATCGTACCTGCAGCTCGGTGCCGTGGTTCGCGTGCGTGTAAGCCGTGTACGATGGATGATTCCAGACATCGTATTGACCAAATTCGATCGCGCGATCGTCGACGTTGCAGACGCCGGAACCGGCGATGCAAAAATTGATCTCGGTCGCGTTGTGGCGCATCGGCAGCGATGTCTCGCCCGGCTTTAGCACCGACAGCTTGACTTGAATGCCCGGCGCCAAGCCCGGCGCGTTGGGCGCGGCCAACGGGTGCGCGATCAGTGCCTCGCGCCGCCCGCTCGAAGGCACCGGTGCGCTGGCCAGCCGTTCGATTTCGGCGTCAATCGCCTCCTTGGCGACAACAACTGGCGGCCACGTTGTGTTGGGCGGCGGCTCCCGATCCGTAACGTCGATGAACTGTCCCTGGTAGTGCGCGAAATGTTGCCGAAAATCGTTCATCGCTTTGCTCCTTGTTTGTCCCAGCGTGCGCTCTTGACGTTGATCCTTGACCGGCACCTCATCTCCGGTAAACCCATCGGCGAAGATGGACGGAACCGGAGCCGCGAGACGCAGCGTGTTAACGGCGATCGCGTGCGTCACATAGCGGCCGACCAGTAATACTACGGCGATTGCCTCCGCAGACGAGAGCAGCGCCGCCATTGCGTCGAATTCTATCGTGGCCTGACGCCCACCCGTCGTGACGGCGGCTATGGCGTAGCGTTGAGCCGCGCGTTCGGCCTCGTTCATCAGATGCGCGCCGTCCGGGTCCAGCCGTTCGACCTCGGCAATCCAGGTGTGCGTATAGCCCAGGCGAATCGACAGCCGCTCATGCTGATTGCGTTCGTATTGATTTTCGAGGAGGCTAGCGACCGTCAGAACGGCCGTTTCCGTCAGGCGGTCCGGCAATGCTTCTTTCAGCGCGTCGGTAAACCGCATAAACGCGAGCAACGGGGCAGGTGCGTGCGCGGCACGCTTGAACCATTCGCCCAGATACCCGAGTCGAGAGACGCGTGGTTGCAGGTAGCCCGCGAGCTCGGGATGCATCGCGTGCAGTTCCAGTGGCGGAAGCGCTTGAGCCATAAAGGAACCTCTGATTTAGACGCGCGCGGTTGCGACGGGCAGCTTTTCGGGATGGGATACGCGAAGCGGCGAGCGACGAATCGGAGCCTACGCCGCTGCTGCGGCTGGATCAATCCCGATCGCGCAGAATGCTAAGAAGAGCTAAAGCCGCTTTCTGGCACCGATCGCCGCTCGCGTGACATTGACACAAACGGCAAGGCGTACCATTTCTCCTGTCGGAATATCCTACCGTAGATGATCATGGATACCTGGATCGAAGTTATGGCAGCGGACGCCATCGAACCGGACAACGTGGTCGGCGTCGTCATCAATGGTCGCGACGTAGCGATCTATAACGACGGTGGCGAATTCTTCGCCACCGACAATATCTGTACGCATGCGCAAGCGTTCCTGTGCGACGGCTTTTTGGAAAATGGCGAGATCGAGTGCCCGCTACACCAGGCTCGTTTCGACATTCGCACCGGAAAAGTCATGCGGGAGCCGGCGACCGAAGATTTAGAGACCTTCCCGGTGAAAGTCGAAGCAGGAAGAATCTTCGTGAAAATCGAATGAAGACATTTCGTGATATTCGGCGTTGGTCCCTGGACAGGCAGCGCGTATATAATTAATATATATTTAAATGGGAGGTCCTTATGAGCGACAAATTACTTTTGAAGTTTCGTGAAAAAAATACGCCGTTTGGGGTAACGCGCGAAACGTTGAAGGCGCTTTCCGAGGAGTTGGAGATGACCGAAACGATGGTGATTCATCTTGCGGTCTCACGCTTTGCCAAAGAAGTTCTGCCGGCCTATGAAGCCGACAGCGGGCCACTCTCGCCTAGCTACCTGGCCTGGTTAAGAGAAACAGCGAAAACGGGCCTTCCTGTAGGGAAAGTGCTCGGCAAGAAGTCTCTGCTCTAGGGGCGCTTGTGTGGCCCGCGCCAGAGCCTGGTGATATCGTGTGGTGTCGCTTCCCTCAACGGCCACGAGATAAACCAGGCCCCAAACCGCGTCCGGCGCTCGTACTAACGGTGACCCTGCGCGCGGACGGGATCGAGGTGAACGTGGCTTATGGAACGTCGAAGAAACTCGACAGGATAGTGGCTGGAGAATTCGCCATTCGAAAATTCGACAATAGCGCAGCCTACGCGCTAGCCGGACTATCCTACGATACGAAGTTCAATTTAAGGGAAACGGTGGATGTGCTTTGGGGCGAAACGTTTTTTGAAGTTGCGCCGGATGCTAGATGGGGGCAGACGCCCAAACTGGGCAGTCTGCACTCTTGCATGATGAAAACTGTCGAGAGCGCATATCGTGCCGTTCGCAAGCCCAAATAGGCATGTTCAATGAGCTGTCATAGCCGAGACTTCATCTGACGGCCCGGAAAATCCGGCGTAGCATGCATTCTTGTCTTAAGTAACCAAGATGGGTGCGAACAATGAACACACCACTCTCGACACGACGCGACCTGCTGCACCGCTTGCCACTGCTTCTTGCGCTGCTCTTCGCGGTCCTGATCGCCGG
The DNA here is from genome assembly GCA_051003055.1 of Casimicrobiaceae bacterium. GTDB lineage: Bacteria > Pseudomonadota > Gammaproteobacteria > Burkholderiales > Casimicrobiaceae > VBCG01. The sequence continues at coordinate 4,088 of JBPCLS010000291.1, read as the reverse complement.
ATGCGGGCAGCGCCATGCAGTCGTCCCCGACCGCAACGGCGAACCACTGATGCTGCTGGGCCATGATCCGGTTGCGTACTTCACCGTCGGCAAGGCGATTCGCGGCAATCCCGACATCGTTGCGCGGCACGAAGGCTCCGCTTATTACTTCGTGAGCGAACAGCATCGCGCCATGTTCATGCAGGCGCCGGCCAAGTATATTCCCCAGTACGGCGCTTTCTGCGCCAGCGGCGCGTCGTATGGCGTGAAGCTCGGCAGCGATCCGACCGAATTTCGCATTGTGGATGGGCGGCTCTTTGTTTTCGGCGACGTGCTGGGTCGCGAATACTGGCTGATGGATCCCAAGTGGCATATCGAGAAAGCCGATGCGCTATGGCCGGAGACCGGGGCGTACGGCCACCGCTATCAATCGCTCAAGCGATTCGCGTTCAAGGTGCCGTGGTACAAGAATGGGAAACAGGTGCACGACGAGTGGCAAGCTGCGCATCCGGGCGCGAAGATCGATTACGACCCGGGCGGCGTGTTCACCAATCTTTTCGTCAAGTATCCGGGTTGGCGTGCGCGCGAGGGACATGGGCAGCCCGCGCTCGGCCTGGTCGGCGTCGATCCTTGCCCGCCGGCGTGCGTCGGTGTCGAATCGAAGGGCTACGCGTCCCGGTAAGTCCCGCAAGCAAGCAACGGCCGGCGCGCAGCCGCGGGGTGAGAACCGTGCCGGTGACGCATCGGGACCGGTGCGGTCGCTCCGAATGGCTTCAACGTTGCGCGAGAAACTGCGCGACGCTGCGCCAGAACTCGTTCGATGCGCCAAGCGTGTTGTGATCTTCGCGCGGCAACGAGAGCCACGTCTTCGGCCCTGCCCATGCATCGAACAGCGCGCGCGAACGATTCACCGGAATGATGGAATCGGCTTCGGCGACGATCGCGAGCAGCGGCATCTGATTTTGCCTCGCGTCGTCCATCGCATCGAAGCGGTGCCGTAACAGCAGCGAGACCGGCAGCCACGGATAGTGCTTCTGGCCAATCGCCGCCAGGCTATCGAAAGGCGAGACCAGCACCGCGCCTGCGACAGGTCGTTCCGCGGCAACGCGCGTCGCGACAGCGGTGCCGAGGCTGCGCCCGAACACGACGATGCGCCGCGCGTCGACGTCATCGCGCTGTGCGACGGTATCGTAGATCGCCAGTGCATCGGCGGTGAGTTCGCGTTCTCCCGGCGCGCCTTCGCTCGCGCCGTACCCGCGGTAATTGAGAGCAACAACCGACCACTCGCGCGGCCAGCGTGCGTCCGCCAGGGTCCACGAAACTTCTTCGGCATTGCCTCCGAAATAGATGACCGCGGGGGCACGTGCGGCAGTACTTCTTACGATCCAGCCGTGCAGGCGAATGCCGTCGGAGGCGACGACTTCCAACGCGGCGGCGCGCGCCGGAAGGTGAGTCGTCGCGGTAATCGGCTGCGGGAAAAAAATCAGACGATCCTGCCCCAGCCAAGCCGCGGCTGGCACGGCTAACGCAAATACAGCGGCAAGAATGAGCCATTCCATACTGTTGCGCCACCGTCGCGGTGGTTCGTCAGCCATGGCGGATTATAGGTGCCGTCGCCTTGCGTCCGCGGGACCCCGTCAGAACGCTCCGCTAACTCTCTCCTTGTACGCGTCGCGCAACTCGCGCTTGAGCACTTTGCCGATGGCGCTGCGCGGGTGAGCCTCCACCGTCTCTACCGCCGCCAGCCGCTGGATCTTGCCCAGTTGCGCATTCGCCCATTGCCGCAATTGTTTGCCACAGTAAAGACTCTCGGACGATGCCTGTCATAAACTTGATCATGCATATATTCGTGCATATAATGAGCAAGTGCGCTACACCTATGATCCCAAAAAGCTAACCGCAAACCTGAAAAAGCACGGCCTTCACTTTAAGGACGCGGCGCAGGTGATCGAGAGCGAACGCGCAGTGACATTCGAGGATCGGCGCTTCGATTATGGCGAGCAGAGGTTCGTAACGTTGGGGATGTTGCGCGGGGTTCTAGTGGTCATTATCACTGCCGAGACGGACGAAGAGATCCGCGTTATTTCAATGCGAAGGGCTGAACGCAATGAGGAAGAAATCTACTACCGAAACATTTGACGAAGATATGCCAATCACGCAGCGCGACATCGATTCCGGAAGGCTGGTGTTGCGTAGACGGGTGCATGGTCAGGTAATTCAACCAAAAAAGCGGGTCACGTTGTATCTAGACGCCAGCATCGTCGACCATTTTAAAGACTTGGCTGGCGAGCGGGGTTATCAGACCCTCATCAATGAGGCGTTGAAAACGAACCTTAGACAGGCTGATCTGGAGTCCACACTGAGGAAGGTCATCCGGGAGGAATTGAAGGGTCGAAAAGCTGCCTAAGGCGCTCGCCCGGCGGCGTTACGCCTGATGCATCGTCCCGGCCTGTCGCCTACGACCGCGGCGATGCTTGATTCTTTGCACGCAACTTGATAGGTTGAAAAAAAACTACGCAACGTTGCCGCCGTATTGGATTGGCAACTCGCGCGAAAGGGGAGGCAGATGAAAGATGCGCTGATCTTGGTCCCTGCACCGCAGGGTCGCACAAGGCCGGCCATGCCGCTTACTCTGCGGAACCTGCGATGGGAGGCCTTGATTCTGTATGTGAGCGTTTATGCGCTCTGTCTCGGCGCGTTCTTCACCCGCTTTGATCAGGCAATCCTCTCTCTCTTCGTCGTGTCCTACCTCGGTCGGATGTTTGGTCTCACCATCTGCTATCACCGTTATTTCGCGCACCGCTCGTTCAAGACGTCGCGCCCGCTGCAATTTATTCTCGCCGTCATCGGCTCGCTCAATCTCCAGGGCGGCGCAATCTGGTGGGCCGAGACGCACCGCTACCATCACCGGCATGCCGACACGACCGCACGCTGATGGCGTGGTACGCCAATTATTCTCACTACGAAACGCAGCCGGATTTCCCTTGTTCACTGCGATTCCAGCGAATTTGGCGGTATTACCTGTTGACGTACGCAGGGAGCTTCCGGGCACGCACGCGAAAACATCTCTGCCAGATCGTTCTGGCGAAGAACGGCGTGCCAGGCGGCTACCGCTCGGTGCGCTGAGAGTCCGACGAACCGCAGCGCGGCTGCGCCGCAACCAAAGAGGAACGCGCATCCTCACCAGCGGCGGGGCGCAGCTCGTTCAGCAGGTGGCTCGCAGCGGCAAGATCGACGGTGCCGAGGCCCTGCGTGAACCAACGGTAGATCGGTTGGACGATGTCGAGCGCCTCTTCGCGGCGGCCCTCGCCGAGGAGGAGGTGACCGAGACTGACGGCGGTACGCAACTCGAGGGCGCGCGCCTGCTGACGGCGCGCGATCGCAAGCGACTCACGGAAGAGCGCCTCGCTTTTTTCGGTGTCGCCGGGCGACGCAGCGCTGAGCGCCTCGCCGCGCAGGCGCAAGAGCTCCGCCCGAAAGAAGAACTCGCCGTTCTTGTCCTCGGTCGCCGCGCCTTCATCGAGGACACGGAACGCCTCCTCGTGTCGGCCGGAGGTCAGCAGCCCCCACGCTTGCGCAGCGTGGAAGAAGGTCACGCCGGCGCGCGCGCCGGTGCGCATCCAGGCCGCGACACCGTCGCGGAGGAGGTCGATACCTTCGCTGCCGTGGCCCAGCCCGGTGAGCGCCCAGCCACCAACGATCGAACTCATCGCTGCCCAAAGGGCCAGGCGATGTTCGGCACTGAGAGCCGCGGCTTGGTCGGCGTGATCGCGCGCGCCGGCATAGTCACCGCGGTGGGCCTCGACGATGCCGAGGTAGCACAGCGCGAATGCGACGCTCACGGGATGCTTGAGATCTTGCGCGAGCCGGAGCGCGGCTTGCGAAGCAGCGAGTCCCTCGTCGCCATGGCCGAGCAACCAGAGGGACCAGCCGCGATAGAGGCCATGGGCGACGCCGGGGTCGTGGCCGAAGCGGAACGCGAGCGTGCCGTGCTGCTGCCGGTTGTAAAGGCTTAGGCCGCGCGTTGTGTGCTCGCGGGCGCCGACCAGATCTCCGATCAGGAGATAGCTCGTCCCGAGCGCGCGGTGCGCGAGCATGAGGGACGTGGT
>JBPCLS010000290.1:0-7143 GCA_051003055.1 Casimicrobiaceae bacterium | reverse complement strand
CCGCAGATGCCCGCCGACGTGGCCCGCCATCAGTGCGAGATGCAAGATCACGGGCTCGAACGCGCGCTCGATCACCAGTTGCTCGCCGCCGCGGAGCCGGCACTCGGCAAACGGCAGCCGGTGCGGTTGAATTATCGGATCCGCAACGCCAACCGGTCGGTAGGCGCCATGCTGTCCGGCGCCGTGGCGCGCAGATACGGCCACGAGGGATTGCCCGACGATACGATCCACGTCGCGTTCGAGGGAGTCGCAGGGCAGAGCTTCGGCGCGTTCCTCGCGCGCGGAGTGACGTTCGAATTGCAGGGTGCGACGAACGATTATGTCGGCAAAGGATTGTCGGGCGGACGCATCGTCGTCTATCCCGATCCCACGTGTCCGGCGACACCGGAAGAGAACATTGTCGTGGGCAATACGGTGATGTACGGCGCAATCGACGGCGAGGCGTATCTGCGCGGTGTCGCCGGCGAGCGCTTCTGCGTCCGCAACTCGGGCGCGACCGCGGTCGTCGAAGGGCTGGGCGACCACGGCTGCGAATACATGACCGGCGGAACGGTCGTCGTGCTCGGGAAGACGGGACGCAACTTCGCCGCGGGAATGAGCGGCGGCGTTGCCTACGTCTACGACCGCGACGGATCGTTCGTGCAGAACTGCAACACCGCGATGGTCACGCTCGAGCCGCTGTTGAACGAGGCCGAACAAATGGCAGCGGACGCTCTGCTCATCACGGCCGGCAAAGGCCGCATCCGGCACCGGCAAAAGTCCGACGAAACGTTGTTGCGCGAACTAATCGAGAGGCATCTGCGCTTCACCGGGTCGACACTGGCGCTTAAACTGCTCGACAATTGGGAGGCGTCGCGTGCGAAGTTCGTCAAGGTCTTCCCGAACGAATACATCCGTGCGCTCTCCGAGCTGTACGGAAAAGAAAACGCGGTGATGCCGGCCGTCGCGCGGAAGCAGAAGGAAGCGGCCTGACGGATGGGCAAGATCACCGGCTTTCTCGAACTCACGCGCATCCGCGAAGCGATGCAGGCGCCGCGCGAACGCGTGCGCCATTACCGCGAGTTCATTCTGACGCTGGCCGACGACGAAGCGGCGAAACAGGGCGCGCGCTGCATGGATTGCGGCATACCGTTCTGCCAGACCGGGTGCCCGATCAACAATATCATCCCCGACTGGAACGATCTGGTTTACCGGCACCAGTGGCAGCAGGCGCTTGACGTGCTGCACTCGACGAACAATTTTCCGGAGTTCACCGGCCGCATCTGCCCGGCGCCCTGCGAGGAGTCGTGCACGCTCAACATCAATGACGATCCCGTGGGCATCAAGTCGATCGAGCATTTCATCATCGACAAAGGCTGGGGCGAAGGTTGGGTCCAGCCGCAACCGCCGTCGCGCGCAACGGGGAAACGCGTGGCCGTCGTCGGATCGGGACCGGCGGGCATGGCGTGCGCGCAGCAACTCGCGCGCGCCGGCCACAGTGTTGTCCTCTTCGAGAAAGCCGATCGCATCGGTGGTCTGTTGCGCTATGGAATTCCGGATTTCAAAATGGAGAAGGACCTGATCGACCGCCGGATGGAGCAGATGGCAGTCGAAGGTGTCGAGTTTAGAGTCAACGCCCACGTTGGTCAGAACGTCGCCGCGTCGCGCATCCTGGAAGAGTTCGCCGCGGTCGTACTGACCGGCGGCGCGGAAGCCCCACGCGACTTGCCGGTACCGGGACGCGAGCTCGCCGGCGTGCATTTTGCGATGGAATTTCTGCCGCAGCAGAACAGGATCGTCGGGGGCGAGGCGGTGGACGGCCAGATCAGTGCGGAAGGCAAGCACGTCGTGGTGATCGGCGGCGGTGATACCGGCTCGGATTGCGTTGGCACGTCGAACCGTCAAGGTGCCGCGTCGATCACACAATTCGAATTGTTGCCGCAACCACCGGACGTCGAAGACAAGCCGATGGTGTGGCCGTATTGGCCGGTCAAGCTGCGCACATCGTCGTCGCACGAGGAAGGCTGCGAGCGCGATTGGGCGGTGGCAACCAAACGCTTCGAGGGGACGGACGGCAAAGTCGAAAGACTGATTGCGTCTAGAGTCGAATGGCAGAAAGATGCGCAAGGACAGATGCGCATGGCCGAAGTCGCCGGCAGCGAGTTTGCCATGCGCGCCGATCTTATTCTGTTAGCGATGGGATTCACTGGCCCCGTAGCGACCGGATTGCTCGAGCAGTTCGGAGTCGACCGCGACGCGCGCTCGAACGTCAAAGCGGATACCGAGAGTTATCGAACGTCGGTGCCGAAGGTCTTTGCCGCGGGTGACATGCGCCGTGGGCAATCGCTCGTCGTGTGGGCCATTCGCGAAGGGCGCCAGGCAGCGCGTTCCGTCGACGAATTGCTGATGGGCAAGTCGTTGCTGCCGCGTTGAATCGGTAGCGCTCCTGCGGCCGTTCGCGGTACGCGAGGTCCACCACGCGCGTTTTCCCCGGCCTTTTGATGCTCCCCCTGGTCAACGATACGTTTTTGCGCGCGTTGCGACGCGATCCCACACCCTATACACCGGTGTGGCTGATGCGTCAGGCGGGCCGGTACCTGCCCGAGTACAACGCCATTCGCGCGAAGGCGGGAAGCTTCCTGGCTCTCGCGACCAATCCCGCGCTCGCGGCTGAAGTCACGTTGCAACCGGTCGAACGATTCCCGCTCGACGCCGCAATTGTGTTCTCCGACATCCTGACCGTGCCCGACGCAATGGGATTGGGGCTCTCCTTCGCGGAAGGTGAAGGGCCGCGTTTCGCGATGACCGTGCGCGATGAAGAGGCGGTGGATGCGCTTGCCGTACCGGATATGAATAAATTACGCTACGTGTTCGACACGGTGGCGCAGAGCAAGCGCGCACTGAACGGCCGCGTTCCGCTCATCGGCTTCGCAGGAAGTCCGTTCACGCTCGCTTGCTACATGATCGAAGGCAGCGGCAGCGCGGGCTTCGAAAGCGTCCGCCGCATGGCGTTTGCTCGTCCGGATCTGCTCGCCCGCATCGTCAAGATCAATGCGATTGCCGTCGCCGCCTATTTGAACGAGCAGATCGCCGCCGGCGCCGATGCCGTCATGTTGTTCGATACGTGGGGCGGCCTGTTGACGGCAGAGGCTTACCGGACCTTTTCGCTGGCGTCGATGCGCGACGTAATTGCGCGCTTACGCTTAAGTGATGCGGGCGATGCGATTCCCGCGATTGTATTTACCAAAGGCGGCGGCGCGTGGCTGTCCGAATTGGCCGACTCCGGAGCGGCTGGCGTAGGTGTCGACTGGACAGTCGATCTCGCGCAGGCTCGGCGCGCCGTCGGCGAGCGTGTGGCGTTGCAGGGTAATCTCGATCCGGCGGTTTTGTTGACTGACGCCAAGACCGTCGCGCGCGAGTCAATCCGCATCGTGCGGGCCGCGGGCCCTGCGCCGGGTCATATCTTCAACCTCGGGCATGGGATTCTGCCTGCGACACTTCCCGATCATGTCGCCGCGCTGATCGAGGCGGTGCATCGAGAGTCTGCGGCGCTTCGCCTCGAATCCTGCGCCCCGCCTTGATCTCGCCATGCGACCGTAGGGAAAAACGGCGCGAACCCGCGCCGGTGCTGGCGTTACGGGGTCTTGACAAATACCGCGAATGGACTTTTCCCTCTATGACTTATACACACTGTTGGTCACCGGAGAGAACGCGCGCTATCCTGCGTCGCGACGCTCGCTGGAGATTTTGTATAACCTATTGATATTTCCAACAAAAAATGAGATCCGCCGGGTACGCTAATCTGGCAGCCGCAACGAACTCCCGGCGAACGCCCGGTTCAGGTCTGGTTAGTTACGCACAAAGTTATCCACATCTTTGGGCACGCGTCTTTCCGACGTTAGAAATTAATGGGTTGCACCGCATACCTCTCTTAGTCGTGAAGATTAAGAACACTACAACTTAACTTGGCAACTGTCTCGCGGGAACAGCCGCGCAGGGCATGGCCCTGGCAGCGCAAAGTGTGCCGGAGTGGCTAACGAGAATGCCTATCGTTCGAGTCGCACTTCCTGTTGCCGCGGAAACTCCTTTCGATTACTGGGCTCCGGAAGGACTTAGCGTTCGTCGAGGCACGGTCGTCCGAGTGGCGCTTGGTCCACGCAAGCTCGAAGGGGTCGTGATCGATGCCGCGGTGAGTTCGCAGGTGCCCACGGAAATGCTGTCGCCCGTTCTTGATATGCCTTCGTTGCCGCCGATTGCCGAAGATGTTCTTGCGCTATGCGAATTCGTGGCAACGTATTACCAGCAGCCGTTGGGAATGGCGCTTGCGCTTGCCGTGCCGCCCCTTGGCGCCTTGCGTAAACCGCCACAGACGAAGGAGCAAGGAGCGACAGGCGATAGCGCCCCGGTAATGCTCAACCAAGAGCAACGTACCGCGGCAGATGCAATACTTGCCGCACGCGGGCGTTACGCACCCTTCCTGCTCTATGGCATTACCGGGAGCGGCAAAACAGACGTCTACCTGACCGCCGCGGCCGAGGTGATTGCCGACGGCGGGCAGGTGCTGCTGCTGGTTCCGGAAATCAACTTGACACCGCAGCTCGAACAGCGCGTGCGTTGCGCGCTGCCCCGAGTAAAGATTGCGACTTTGCATAGCGCGCTGACCAAAAGCGAACGCCTCGCGCACTGGCTGGAAGCGGCGAGCGGCGGCGCGCAGCTCGTGCTGGGTACACGGCTCGCGATCTTCGCGCCATTGCCGGGGCTTGCGCTGATGATCGTCGATGAAGAGAACGACTCTTCGTACAAGCAACAGGATGTCGTTCGTTACCATGCGCGCGATGTGTCGGTGTGGCGAGCGCGCCGGCGGGATGTGCCGGTCGTGCTGGGCAGCGCCACGCCGTCGCTCGAATCCTGGCGGCAAGCGCAGGAAGGCCGCTACCGGCAGCTCGATTTGCAGAAGCGGGCCAACCCTCGCGCAACACCGCCGCGGGTGCGATGCGTCGACAATCGGCCGGCGCGCACGCTGCAGGGAATCGGCGAGCCGCTGCGTGCGGCCATCGCGGCGCGGCTTGCGCGCGGCGAGCAATCGTTGCTCTTCATCAACCGGCGGGGTTTCGCGCCTTCGCTACTGTGTTCCGCCTGCCGGTGGGAAGCAGGGTGCCCCCGTTGCAGTGCGCGCCTGGTCGTCCATCGCGAACCGCGCCGACTCAACTGCCACCACTGCGGTTACACCGAGCCCGTTCCCTCTGCGTGCCCTTCGTGCGGCAACGTCGATCTGCTACCGCTGGGCTCCGGTACGCAGCGCCTCGAACGCGTTCTCGGCGAGGCGTTTCCGCTGGCACGAATCGCCCGCATCGACCGCGACAGTACGCGCACGCGGGATTCGTTCGCCGCGATTCGCACGCGCGTGGCTGCGAACGAGCTGGACATCCTGGTGGGCACGCAGATGCTCGCCAAAGGTCATGACTTTCCGCGCCTGACGCTCGTCGGCGTACTGGGCGCCGACAACGCCCTCTACAGCGGAGATTTTCGCGCGACGGAGCGGCTGGCCGCATTGTTGCTGCAGGTGGCGGGACGCGCGGGGAGGGCTGGCTTACCGGGCGAAGTGTTCGTCCAGACCGAGTTCCCCGACCATGCAGTTTATGCAGCGCTCATCGAGCATGATTATCGGACGCTCGCCGCGTCACTCTTGTCCGAACGGCAACGCGCGCAACTGCCGCCGTACACGCATGTCGCGCTCCTTGCGGCGGAGGCTCGCCAACGCCGCGACGTGAACGATTTCCTCGGTGCCGCGCATCGTGCGGCGACGGCGCTCGCAAGCGACGCGCATGGCAACGTGGAGGTGTTTTCGCCCGTGCCCGCGCTGCTCGCGCGGCGGGCCGGTTTTGAGCGCGGACAATTGATCGTGCAAAGTAGCGAGCGCAACTCTTTGCAGCGCTTCTTGCCTGCCTGGCGCGCCGACATTCTCGCCACCGCGGGGCGGCGCGCGCGCTGGGCACTCGACGTGGATCCGGCTGGATTCGGCTGAACGTTCCGGTTCGGTCGCGAAGCGTTGGGTCGCTATAATTCAAAGCTTTTGCATCCGAACCTTAAAGAAAACCGTTTGTTGAACGATCTCAAGTCCGAGCTCGAGCGCTTGTTCGCGTGCGCCATTCGCGCCGTCATGCCCCATGAACAAAGCGCGGCTGCTGCATTCGAACGCCCCAGGCAGGCGGCGCACGGTGATTACGCGTCGAATATCGCGTTGCTACTCGGCAAACGTTCTGGCCGCAATCCTCGGGAACTCGCGCAGGCGTTGCTCGGCGAGCTGCCGCGTTCCGATGCAATCGAGCGCACCGAGATTGCCGGTCCGGGCTTCATCAACGTGTTCGTTACAGCGCCCGCACGCCAGGCGATCGTCGCGCGCGTGTTGGCGGAACGCGAAATGTTTGGCTCGACGCGCACGCATGCGGGCGAATGCGTGATGGTCGAGTTCGTGTCGGCCAATCCGACGGGGCCATTGCACGTCGGTCACGGCCGGCAGGCGGCGTTGGGCGACGCAATCGGTAATCTGCTGGCGGCGCAAGGCTACGCGGTCACGCGCGAGTTCTACTACAACGACGGAGGCGCGCAAATCGACAATCTGACGCGTTCGGTGCGCGCGCGTGCAGCGGAGTTGCTGGGCGCTGAGGCACAGATTCCGGAGGACGGCTATCGCGGCGAATACATTCGGGAACTAGCGCAACGCTATCTCGCGGAAGTCGGACACGATCTGGCCGATAGCGACGCGCTGCGGCGCTTCGCGGTGGCCGAGTTGCGTCGCGAGCAGGACTGCGACCTGCACGCATTTGGGGTCATGTTCGATCACTATTACCTCGAAAGCTCGCTGTACGAAAATGGTCTGGTCGACGAGGCCGTTGCGCGCCTGACCGCGTCGGGAAAAACATTCGAGCAGGAAGGCGCACTGTGGCTCAAGACGACCGATTTCGGCGACGACAAGGACCGCGTGATGCGCAAGTCCGACGGCAGCTACACCTACTTCGTGCCCGACGTCGCGTATCACCTCACCAAGTGGAAGCGCGGTTTTGCCAAGGTCGTCAATGTTCAAGGCTCCGATCATCACAGCACGGTGACGCGCGTGCGTGCCGGATTGCAGGCCGCGGGACTCGGCGTTCCCCCCGGCTATCC
>JBPCLS010000289.1:0-4132 GCA_051003055.1 Casimicrobiaceae bacterium | reverse complement strand
CAACACGCCGGCGCGCCGCAAGTTTCTGCGCACCGAAGCGACCGAATGGGCGCATTGCGAGGAAGCCGTGCGGCGCGCGGCGCTGGCGCATCCGGTGACCGGATTCACGCTGCAACACAACGGCCGCGTCGCACAGCGTCTTCTCGCCGGCGGCCGCCGCGTTCGGGTCGAGAACTTGCTCGGAGACGCGTTCGTGACGCATGCGGTCACGCTTGACGAAGAGGTGCCGGGTGTTGCGCTCGCGGGTTTCGCCGTGCGGCCCGCGTACGCCGCCCAGGGCGGCGGGCAGTATCTGTTCGTTAATGGCCGCTACGTGCGCGATCGGGTGCTGCAGCACGCGTTGCGCGAAGCGTACCGCGATGTCCTGCACCACGATCGCCAACCGGCCTATGCGCTGTGGCTCGAACTCGACCCGCGTAGAGTCGACGTGAATGTGCATCCGCAAAAGACGGAAGTGCGGTTCCGGGACGCGAGTGCGCTGCATCAGTTCGTGCGGCACGCCGTCGAGCGCGCGCTGGCCGCGACGGCAGCCGCGGAGCCGGCGGTTTCGGCGGCGGAACGCTTGGGGCTTGCCGCGGCTCACCTGCCGCCGCGAGCGCCGGCGCGGGATGCATTCGCACCTGCACCCGCGGCGTCCTGGCGCGTTGCGCAGTCAGCGTTGGGATTGGGCACCAATGAACCTTCGGCGTTTTACGCGACGCTGTTCGGAGCGCGTCCTGCTGAAGCCTTGGCCGGCGCGTTGCCTGCCGACGACCCGCATCCGCTGGGCTTCGCGCTTGCGCAACTACACGGCGTCTACATCCTCGCGCAGAATCGCGCTGGCTTGGTGCTGGTCGACATGCACGCGGCGCATGAGCGGATCGTCTATGAGCGGCTGAAGGCCGGGTTCGCGTCGCGCGTCCCGGTGCAACCGCTGCTGCTGCCGGCCACGTTCGCCGCCGAGCCCCTCGAAGTGGCAACGGTAGAAGAGCATCCAAACGAGCTCGAAGCGCTCGGCTTTGCGCTATCCGCGCTGGGCCCTACGACGCTCGCCGTCCGCGGCATGCCCGCGGCGCTTATCAATGCCGACCCCGCGGCGCTTGCCCGCGCGGTATTGCACGAACTCCGGGAGTACGGTGGCTCGCGCACGCTCGAGCAGCATCGCGACGAGATGCTGGCGACAATGGCGTGCCATGGCGCGGTACGCGCGAATCGCTTGCTTGGGATAACGGAAATGAATGCGCTGTTGCGCGAAATGGAAGTAACCGAACGCTCCGGCCAATGCAATCACGGCCGGCCGACATGGTTTGCACTTTCGCTCGCCGATCTCGACCGGCTCTTTATGCGCGGCCGGTAAAGTGGGGCGCGATGGAGGTACCACCAGCGATTCTTCTGATGGGCCCGACAGCATCGGGCAAGAGCGCACTTGCATTGCGGCTTGCGGAGCGCTTCGATGGCGAAATCGTGAGTGTCGATTCCGCGCAGGTGTATCGCGGCATGGACATCGGCACCGCCAAACCCGGCGCTGCCGAGCGCGCGCGGGTACGGCATCATCTGCTCGACATCCTCGATCCGACCGAGCGTTATTCCGTTGCCCTATTCGTGCGCGACGCGGCAGCCGTGATCGCGGACATTCGCGCGCGCGGGCGGATCCCGATATTCGCGGGTGGCACGATGCTCTATTTCAAGGCGATCACCGAAGGCTTGTCCGCGCTGCCGCATGCCGCTCCCGCAGTTCGCGATGAACTCGCTCTCCGCGCTGCCCGCGATGGCTGGCCGGCAATGCACGCCGAACTCGCGCGGGTCGATCCGGTGACGGCCGCGCGCGTCAAACCACACGATGCGCAACGCGTACAGCGAGCACTCGAAGTGCACGCTGTCACCGGCCACCCGCTCTCGGCGTTGCAAGGGCAACGGCGACCCCCGTGCGCGACGCTAGCGCAGACGCTCGCCGTCGCACTGTTGCCGTCCGACCGCGCCCGCCTGCATGCGGCCATCGCGCAACGGTTTGACACCATGCTCGCGGCTGGATTGGTCGACGAGCTGCGCGCGCTGCGGCAACGTTACGACCTTACTCCCGCCTTGCCGTCGATGCGCTGCGTAGGCTACCGGCAGGCGTGGGAATTTTTGGATGGGCACATCGACGTAGCGGCGCTGCGGATGCGCGGCATCGCGGCGACGCGGCAGTTGGCGAAACGCCAGGTCACATGGCTGCGGGCGTTTTCGGGTGCGGCTTTCGATAGCCTTGACCGCAACGTAACCGCCAACGTCGAGCACTTCGTCGGCGAGCGAGTGGCCGACGCGATGGCAGCGCGTACTACCCTATGAGGGGCGTGGTTGCGCGGAACGCGCTTTCCGGCTGATTTCGGGCTTGTAATAACGTAAAATCAAAACGAAGACTCTAAACGAGAACTGCGGCAAGACACCACACCATGCTGGCGCGTACGCTTTACGACAAACTCTGGGATAGCCATGTGGTCCGGCAGGAAGCGGACGGCACGGCGCTGCTCTACATCGATCGCCACCTCGTCCATGAAGTGACGAGCCCGCAGGCGTTCGAAGGCTTGCAACTCGCAGGGCGCAAACCGTGGCGGATGCAGTCGGTCGTGGCGACCGCCGATCACAACACGCCGACCAAGGACTGGGACCGCGGCATCCAGGATCCCATTTCGCGCCTGCAGGTCGAGACGCTGGACGCCAACATTCGCGCGCTCGGCGCCAAGGCGTATTTCCCGTTTCTCGACCGGCGCCAGGGCATCGTACATATCATCGGGCCCGAGCAGGGGGCGACCCTTCCCGGCATGACCGTCGTCTGCGGCGATTCGCACACGAGCACGCACGGCGCATTCGGCGCGTTGGCGTTCGGCATCGGAACCTCCGAGGTCGAGCACGTGCTCGCAACGCAGTGTCTACTCATCAAGAAGGCGAAGTCGATGCTGATTCGCGTCGACGGCGTGCTTCCCCCGGCGGTCACGGCCAAGGATCTGATTCTTGCCATCATCGGCCGCATCGGTACGGCAGGCGGTACCGGCCACGCGATCGAATTCGCGGGCGAAGCGGTTCGCGCGTTGTCGCTCGAGGGGCGGATGACGATGTGCAACATGGCGATCGAGGCCGGCGCGCGCGCGGGCATGATCGCCGTGGATGAGCGCACCCTCGAATACGTCCGCGGCCGACCGCTGGCACCGAAAGGAGACGTATGGGCACGCGCCGTGGACTATTGGCGCACTTTAAAGAGCGACGATGGCGCCCAATTCGACTTCGTCCACGCCTTCGATGCTTCCACGATTCGCCCGCAAGTGACGTGGGGCACCTCGCCCGAAATGGTGGTGTCGATCGAAGACCGTGTGCCGGACCCCGACCGTGAGCGCGACGCCGCGCGGCGCGACGGCATGGAACGCGCGCTGTCCTACATGGGCCTCGTCCCCAACACGCGCGTCACCGACATCGCCATCGATAAGGTCTTCATCGGCTCGTGCACGAACTCCCGCATCGAGGATCTGCGCCAGGCGGCTGCAGTCGCACGCGGCCGGCACATCGCCAAGAACGTCAAGCTTGCGCTCGTTGTGCCCGGGTCGGGACTCGTCAAGACGCAAGCCGAGAGCGAGGGATTGCATCAGGTGTTCCTCGATGCCGGCTTTGAATGGCGCGAGCCTGGCTGTTCGATGTGTCTCGCCATGAATGACGATCGGCTCGAACCGGGCGAGCGTTGCGCGTCGACTTCGAACCGCAATTTCGAAGGACGTCAGGGTGCCGGGGGACGGACGCATCTCGTCAGTCCGGCGATGGCCGCCGCTGCCGCGATCGCCGGCCATTTCGTCGACGTCCGCGGACTCGTCTGATGCAGCCCTTCACCGTCCATACCGGGCTTGTCGCGCCGCTCGACCGCGCCAATGTCGACACCGACGCGATGATCCCGAAGCAATTCTTGAAGTCCATCAAGCGGTCAGGCTTCGGTCCGCATCTGTTCGACCAATGGCGCTACCTCGACCGCGGCGAACCCGGCAGCGACAACCTCAAACGGCCGCTGAACCCTGAGTTTGTCCTGAACGATCCCCGCTATCGCGGTGCGTCGATCCTGCTCGCGCGCCGCAATTTCGGGTGCGGCAGCTCGCGCGAACATGCGCCGTGGGCGATGGCCGATTTCGGGTTG
>JBPCLS010000288.1:0-2824 GCA_051003055.1 Casimicrobiaceae bacterium | reverse complement strand
GCGTAGGCCGCGACGCCGGCAAGATCTCCGAAGAAGTGATCGCGCATCTCGCGGGGCTTGTTGGGGCGGAGGTAACCGTGACGCTGGAAATTCAGGCCGAAACTGCATTTGGGGCACCAGAAAACGTCGTGCGCACCGTAACTGAGAACTGCCGCACGCTCAAATTTTCTGATCATGGGTTCGAAACGGAATAGTGAGGTGTCTGGTTGGCGCCAATGACTGACCAAGCGTGGGACACTGCCATGCGTTCGGCTGCCTTCGCCCACGTCCGTGCGTTGAACGAGTCGCACGATCAACTGACCACGAACGAGTTGAAGCCGGGGTTTGCGTTTGAGGGTGTTGGTCCTAACGCCCCCTGCAAGTGCGCTGGAACGACGCTACGCGCTCCGAGCCGTTAAGCAGAGACTTCACCAGGCGTCGTTCCGCGAAGCCGTCATCACGGCATACAACGGCCGCTGCGCACTCTCAGGACTGCAGGAGTCGCTGCTGCTGGACGCTGCTCACATACTGGGCCGGCTGTCAATTTTAGGGGACCCCGACCGCTTCCGACCTAGCACGGGATGTCGCCCAGCACCGTGCACCGACGAACGACGCGGCGTTGCGTGGCGGCGTCGTAGGACGTGGCGCGATGCATCACGCAGCGGTTGTCCCACGCGATGAGCTCGCCTCCCTTCCAGCGGTGCTCGTAGGTCAGGTCGGGATGCACGGCGAGGGCGTTCAGTTCCTCGATCAACGCGCGTCCTTCGTCGTAGGGCATGCCGACGACGTACTCGGCGTGATCACCCAGGTAGATGCACTTGCGACCGGTTTCAGGATGCGTACGGACGACCGGCTGGTCGACGGGAGGCTTGTCGCGCCGCTGGGCGTCGTTCAGCGGATCCTCGCCGTGGCGCCGGGTGCGGGAGAAATCGAGGCTATGTACGGCTCGCAGATTCGCGATGTGCCTTTTCCACGCGGCATCCAGGCGGTCATAGGCGCCATACATGTCGCAAAAATGCGTCTCGCCGCCGGTCTCCGGAATGATCTCACCGTAGATAATCGTTGCCTGGCCGGTAACACGGGACCAGGAACCGTCGGTGTGCCACGCCAGAGTGCCTTTGTCCGGATGCTTGCCGCTGGGCTTGCCGAGTTCGTCGAGGTTCGAGAGTCGATACAGTTCCGGGTAGCCATCGGCGTGATACTGGTTCATCACGTGGATCTGCACCTCGCCGAACTGCCGGGCGAAGTTCACCTGATCGCCGGGCGGAATGTCCTGCGGCGGGAACAGCAACACCTGGTAGCGCAGGAACGCCTGGTAGATGGCCTTAAACAACGACTCGGAAACGCCTTTCGCCAATTCGATTCCACCGATCTCGGCACCGAGGTGCGGGGTCAATGGGCGGACGGCAAACGGCAGGCGCAGGTCAGCGGTGGAATCCATGGGCGTCGGCGCTTCAAGGCGATTCTAGATCGGATCCGTGCTGAGCCTGCTCGATACGCCAAAGCGAACCTCGCTGAACCCGTTGTTCACGGCCGATCATCAGCTCGAAGAAGTGCCGCATCTGCATCGCGGACTGAGCGCGGGCCGAAGCTCCTGATCGACGATCGCGGACGCGCTACCAAGCCCACGAATCGTGTGTGATATCATGATATCCGATTGTCCGCGCGCGAGGATTCGATGGCCCAGTTCGTCGTTCGTGACCTCGAGGAAGACGTCAAGACACGGCTGAAGCGCCGCGCCGAACGCTATGGGCGCAGCATGGAAGAGGAGGTTCGCGACATCCTGCGCAACGCAGCGAAGGAGGAGAACCGTCCGCTGCCAAACCTCGGCTCGCGCATTGCTGCTCGCTTCGCGAAAACGGGGCTGCCCGAGGATCTCCCGGAATTGCACGGCCAAGCGCCGCGACCCGTTGAGCTCGGTAAGTGATCATTCTCGATACGAATGTCCTTTCTGCGCTGATGCGCAAGGCGCCGGACGCCGCGGTGGTTGCGTGGCTGGATACCCAGCCGGCCGAATCGATCTGGATTACCAGCGTGACGCTGTTCGAGGCCCGCCTCGGCCTCGCTTTGCTTCCGGACGGCAAACGGCGAGCAGCGCTGGTCTCGGCGTTTGCGCGCTTACTCGAAGAGGATCTCGAGAACCGCGTCGTGGATTTCGACACCGGCGCGGCGATCGAAGCCGCCGAATTGGCCGCGCAACGGCAGAGAGCCGGTAGGCCCGTGGACATCCGCGACACCCAGATCGCGGGGATCGCGCTAGCGCGACGCGCGACGCTCGCCACACGCAACGCGCGACACTTCGCGGATCTCACGATAAACGTGGTCGATCCGTGGCACGCCTCTGGGCGCTAAATCGCCGGGTCGATCGCCACAGTCTCCATCGTTGGTGCTGCATGTCACCTCGCACTTACCACGCCGCCTGCCTCGGCGAGCTGCCGCGATAGTTGTCTCGCATTGCGCAGGTCAAAGGTTTCCAGCGTCTCCGGCCAGGCGCCAATCGCGGTGGCGAGGAGCGCCTTGGCTGCGGCGCCCCTCCCTTGCTGGTGCCATAGGAGAGCGAGGTCCGCGGCCGCCCGCAGCTCATAGGCTTTCGCTTGCTGCTGCCGGGCTATGCTCAGCGCCGTTTCAAAGGACTTCTCAGCATCTTCCTGATCGGACTCGCCACGCAGGAGAAGGTGTCCGCGGACGCGGTGCAATTCCGCCTCGGCCCAATGCTCGCCGGTTGCCTTGACACACCTCAGGCCGTCATCGATTGCGTCAAGTCCTTGCTCGATCTGATTGGCCGCCAGATGCGCTGCGGCGAGATTGGCAAGGATCACGGTGAACAGGAGCTCGGAGCCGATGG
>JBPCLS010000287.1:0-3122 GCA_051003055.1 Casimicrobiaceae bacterium | reverse complement strand
GACGAGCGCGACATCGATCTTGTCTTTAAGCGCAGTGCGAACGCCGCGCGGGATGTGTGGTTGCGCGCGGAGTGTGTCGATGCCGTTGTGGCGCGCCGCGGCGCGCTGTTGCGAGCGCAGCGGTTGTGTCAGCCAGAGTCGCAACAGGCGGCTGCCGGCGGCGGTAACGCAGACGTCGAGCAGCGAGTAGAGCGTCGGCGCGGGTTCGCCGGCGAGCGTCGCGGTGATTTCGAGATTGCGCCGCGTGGTCGAATCGAGCGCCAGGAAATCACCCGCGGCCTCAATCATCAGCGAGCGCACGTGTGTCAACGCAGTCAACTGTGTCGCTGCCGCATACGCGAGCAGCGCGCCGGCGGCCCCGACCGCAAGCGGTGCGTCGGCTGCGCCGAACGCCGTCAGATCCAGCGTCCCCAGTTGTTTGGCCAGCGCGCGCTGCGCAACGTCCCGATCGAAGTGCCACGCCGGTAGCGTGCGGATCGGCGTGGCGGCACGCGGAGCCGAGGGTCCGTCTCCCGCATCCGCCACCAACAGCTCCGCCGGCGCAATCCGGTCCAGAACGTGCTGGACTTCGGAGAACGGCACGTCGGTCAACGTAAACGTTCCGGAAACGAGGTTGAGCCAGGCAACGCCTGCGCGTTTGCCCTGTACTGTCACCGCGGCGAGCAGCGTATCGCGCTTGGCGTCCAGCAGCGTGGCGTCAGTGATCGTCCCCGGTGTCACGATCCGCGCGACCTTGCGTTCGACCGGACCTTTGCCCGTCGTCTCGCCGACCTGCTCGACGAGCACGATCGACTCGCCATGCTTGACGAGCTTCGCGAGATACTGCGCGACCGCGTGATGGGGCACGCCCGCCATCGGAATCGCCGCGCCTGCCGACTGCCCGCGCGACGTCAGCGTAATGTCCAGCAGCGGCGCTGCGCGCTCGGCATCGTCGAAGAACAGCTCATAGAAATCGCCCATCCGGTAGAAGACGAACTTGTCCGGATGGTCCGCCTTGACGCGCAGATACTGCTGCATCATCGGCGTGTGGCCCGAAAGGTCCGCCGAATGCGTTGGTTCCATGTCGATTACGCGACCAACCTGTAGCCGGCAACGACAAAGTGATGATCAAACGCAAGCCAAATGTGTGCGCGCTTCATGATGGCAAAGCTGGTGCGCGCACGAGAGGAATACGCGGGCCGCGATATCGAGAGTTGCGTACGAGCACGACGCGGCCGCGCCGCGCGCGTCCGGCTCGCAGTGCGAAAGCACAAAAGCGCGGGATTCCCGCTACATACGCAAGGGCAGCGTCCTGCAACGGCGGTCTACGTGTATTCGCGACTTGGCACTCGCGCCGTTTTCGCGACATTCGTTGCGATGAAATCCATCAACGGCGGCGCCAGGCAATCATACGGCTCGAGGCCCAGCTCCCGGAGTCGCGCCCTGACGGCATCCATCCGCCCCGGATCCGCGCCCGACTCGATGATCGAAGAGACGAACGCCGCGAATCCCGCCGGCGACCATCCCGCATCGGGCGAGAGCTCGGTGTGGATAAAGTCGAGGCCGAACAGCGGATGATTCGCGTTGTCGATGCGTCCGTACATGTGAACGCCGCATTCCGCGCACGCGTAGCGCTTGATGGCGGCGCCGGCGTCCACGACCTTCAACTTCTCCGGGTGCGCGGTGACGCTCAGGTTGTCGCGTGGCACGGCCGCGACTTGCGAGAACAGTGCCCCCGCCGGTTTCCAGCACTTGGTGCACCCGCAAACATGGTTGTGCATCGACTGTCCATTGATCGACACGGCCACCTTCCGATCGGAACAATTGCAGTACAACGTGCCGCCCGCAAAGTTGGCTGCGGCGGGCTTCGCGCCGCGGTCGACCTGGGGATGGATGGAAAGGGCGTTAGTCATTGTCGATCTCCTTGGATGAATTGCGTTCGGAACGGTGCTTCACCTTCTTGCTCGGGACTGCCCAGCGATTGCCATCGTACACCGACGCTTTATGCCCAATCCGATGCCGCTGGTCGATCCGGTGACGAGCGCGGTCATGGCCTTTAACATTTGAAACTCCGTCTTGGTAGTTGTTGGGGTCGGGTCACGTCCACGTTACAAGCTTGTGAAATCGGGTTCTTTCCCTTGGACGCAGCCGGTCGGTAGTGTGTCAAGTTTGTCCGGATTCCCCGTCGATCACTGCGTGCGCACGTCATCAAAGCCGCGCAGAAAATGTCCGGCCCTTTCATTACCAAGCACAATCGTGCCGGCAAGGGCCTCGGCGTGAATTTGTTCCTGAGCGTCGAAGCGCTGCAAAGCCATTTCGAGAGCGGAGCGTTCGAGGAGTCGGTAGACGGCGTGACGCTGATCCAGGAGTACATCCAGGCGCCGGAGCCTTACATCACGCGCGTCGAATTCGTCGGCGGCCAGTTTCTGTACGCGGTGCGCGTGGACACCTCGCTCGGTTTCGAGCTCTGCCCGGCGGACGTTTGCCAGGTGAACGACGCGTTCTGCCCGGTCGGCGCGATGCCGGAAAAAAGCGCGGTAACGAGCGCGCCGACGCAGGTCGCCGCCGCGCCGCGGTTTCGCATCGTCAAGGATTTCGACCACCCGATCATCGAGCGCTTCATCGGCGACAACGGTATCGCGATCGCCGGGATCGAGTTCATCACCGACCAGCAGGGCGAGCTCTATACCTACGACGTCAACACGAACACCAACTACAATAGCGCCGCTGAGGCGGAGGCCGGCGTCTATGGCATGCGCGCGATCGCGGCGTATCTGGGCCACGAACTGCGCAGAGTGCTCCTACCAAAACGCGACGTGCGCGCCGCCGCCTAAGGTTTCCGCGGCACAGCGGTCGCGGCGGCACGAAATCGCGCGTGCCGCGTCCCGAATTCCTCGGAGTCCCTTGGTCCGCCCCGGGGGCGAAACCACCGGCGGACCTGCCCAGCGTTGGCCCGAGCGCAGCAGCGCGCCCTGCCGCACAATACGCAAATGAATGAAGTCGGATTGATTCAGTGGGTGTTGCTTCCGATCGGGTTCGGGCTGATGGGATTCTTTGAGCCATGCTCGGTCGGTTCCACGTTGATGTTCATCCAGACGGTCGAAGGAAAACGTCCCGAGGACAGACTCGCGCAGGTCGTTATC
>JBPCLS010000286.1:0-3452 GCA_051003055.1 Casimicrobiaceae bacterium | reverse complement strand
TTCATTGGGCAAGCGCTGAAACTCAAACGCAAGCTCGGGATTGCCGACATTCAGCATGATCTTCGTCGGGGACAGGGGCATCCGATCGAGCGCGATGTCGGTGATGTCGACCGGCAGGAGGCCCTCGTAGACGTGGCCGGTATCCCCCTCGGCGCACGACACCGTCACCGGCGCGCCTTCGGCGAGTGTTTGCGTCGCATCACCACAGCCGACGATCGCGGGGATACCGAGCTCACGCGTGATGATCGCCGCATGGCAGGTACGGCCACCGCGGTTGGTCACGATCGCCGCGGCGCGCTTCATCACCGGTTCCCAATCGGGATCGGTCATGTCGGTGACTAGAACGTCGCCCGCCTGCACCACCTCCATCTCGCGGGCCGAAGCGACGAGCCGCACGGTGCCCTGTCCGATTTTCTGGCCGATCGCACGTCCGGTCGTCAACACCGGTGACGTCGCCTGCAGACGGTATCGCCGCCAGCCATGGGCTTCGTCCTCCCGCGATTTCACCGTTTCCGGGCGCGCTTGCAGGATGTAGAGCTCTCCATCGACGCCGTCGCGCCCCCATTCGATGTCCATCGGCCGGCCGTAATGCTGCTCGATGGCCACCGCGTAACGAGCGAGCGTTTCGACTTCGGCGTCGGTGAGCGAGAAGCGTACTCGTTGCGCTTCCGGAACCTGCACAGTGACTGTCGAGTTGCCGGGTGAAGGTGTTTCGCCGAACACCATCTTGTCGGCCTTGGCGCCTAAGCTCTTGCGCAGAATTGCCGGGCGCTTGGCCACGAGGTTCGGCTTGTACACGTAAAACTCGTCCGGGTTGACAGCCCCCTGCACCACCATCTCGCCCAATCCATACGCCGACGTGATGAAGACCACCTGATCGAACCCCGACTCGGTATCGAGCGTGAACATGACGCCCGCCGCGCCGACATCGCTGCGCACCATGCGCTGCACGCCGACCGACAGCGCGACACCTTCGTGTAGGAAACCCTGATGCACGCGATAGGCGATGGCGCGATCGTTGTAGAGTGAGGCGTAAACTTCCTTAATTGCATGAAGAAGGTTGGATAATCCATTGATATTAAGATAAGTTTCTTGCTGACCAGCGAACGAGGCATCGGGCAAATCTTCGGCCGTCGCTGACGACCGTACGGCAAAAGATGCTTCCCCCGAGCTGCCTACGAGTGTCTGGTAGGCAGTACCAATCGCGGCTTCCAGTTCGGGCGGCAGCGCCGCAAGCTGCAACCAGCCGCGAATTTGCGCGCCCGCCTTGGCAAGCTCAGCGAGGTCTTCGGTATCCAGACTCAGTAGGCGCTGCGCAATGCGTTCGCTGAGCTCGTTGTGCGCGAGAAATTGCCGAAACGCATGCGCGGTGGTCGCAAATCCATCCGGAACGCGGATGCCGGCGCGACGCAACTGACTGATCATCTCGCCGAGCGAGGCGTTCTTGCCGCCGACCGTTGCGATGTCGGTCATTCGCACCTGATCGAAGGGAATGACCCAAGCGGTCTTCAATATCGTGCTCCGGGGGCCGGCCGCGCGCGTGGTGCACTGCGGCAAAGAGGGGCGAAACGTTGGATTCTACCTTGCGCATTCGGCGCAGACGGCGGAATGCCTTTAGGTAAGGCGCGGACAGTTCAGCGCGTCAACCAAATAGGGAAACGTGGGGGATCCGCCGGGAACGGCCCAAAACCCGATCAGCGACTAACCGTAAGCGACAAGTCGTCGCCGCAGGCTGGGCGACCGGCTCGGCGCGTCTTTATTGTTTTAGACGTCCACTTTTTGTCGGTGTGTTAACTGCGGCGTCCGTCGGGCTGCGTCGCTAAGTCGTCCGGCTCTGCGAGCTCAGTGCCCGCGCCGTCCTCTGCCAGCGCCGCGAGGTCAACCGCGCCGGCCGGTGCGCCACTTTGCCGCTGGCGACTGCGGACAGCGCGGCGCAAGGTCCGATAGAGATCCGGATGCGACTCCTTCAAATACCCGATGATGTCGAAGTCGACCCTTTTCACCTGGGAGAGATCCAGTTGCTCAACATGCACCAGACGCAACAGTTCCTTGACCGGCCGCGGCATGTCGCGGCCACTTTCGTAGCGTGATCCGCCGCTTTGCGTCACGCCAATCTGTGTCCAGAACTGTTCCTGGTTCATTCCCAGTCGCCGCCTGATCTCGCGGGGATTCAAGACACGGTCCAAAATTTTCACGGTCGATCACTTTCGCGGGCAGTCGTTGTACGTGTGCGCCTAAAGACCCTTAGGCACAAGGGAGCTTTGGCCGCTGCTATACCAATGGCATAACTGTATCCGAACGCCGATTTCGCGCAAGTGCATCCGGACAAACGGCAGCGGACCGGCGCGCGTCCCGCACGAGCAATCCTGGCTCCGAGGGGGTCTGATTATGACCCCGTTACGACAAACCGCGGGACGCCAAGTATTCCTCATAACCGCCGGCGAATTGAATCGGGCGCTCGCCAGTGAGCTCGATGATCTGTGCAGCCAATGCCCCGACAAACTGGCGGTCGTGCGACACCAAGATCAGCGTGCCCACAAATTTTTCGAGCGCTAGTTGCAGCGACTCGATCGATTCCATATCCATGTGGTTGGTCGGCTCGTCCATCACCAACACGTTCCGCCGCTGCAGCATCAATTTGCCGAAGATCATCCGGCCGCGTTCGCCCCCGGACAGGACGCGAACAGACTTCTCGACCTCGTCGCCGGAAAACAGGAGCTTCCCCAACACACTGCGAATCGCCTGATCATCGTCACTGGGCTCGCCCCACTGTTTCATCCAGTCGAACAGGTTCAAATCGGATTCGAATTCCGCCGTCTGGTCTTGCGGGTAATAACCGATCGCTGCACGTTCGGCCCATTTCACCCGGCCGCGGTCTGGTGGGAGATCGCCAATCAACGTTCGCACCAGCGTCGTTTTGCCCGCGCCGTTGGGGCCAACGATCGCCAGCCGCTGCCCCGCTTCGAGGATGAACGAAAGCTCGGCGAATAGCGGTTGTTTCTGGCCCGGCCAGCCTTTCGCCAACTCCTCGACCTCAACGGCATGGCGATGCAGTTTTTGTTTGGGATCGTAGTCGAATCGGATATACGGATTCTGCCGCGACGAAGGCTTGACCTCCTCCGGCCTTAATTTGTCGATCGCCTTGATGCGTGAAGTTGCCTGGCGGGAGCGAGCCTTGTTCGCCGAAAAACGGCGCACGAATTCCTGCAGCTCGGCGATGCGATCTTTCGCCTTGCTGTTGGCGGAAAGCAGCCGCTCGCGCGCCTGCGTCGAAGCGATCATGTAATCGTCGTAGTTGCCCGGGTAAACGCGCAATGTGCCGTAATCCAGATCGGCCATGTGCGTACAAACACTGTTCAGGAAGTGGCGATCGTGCGAGATGATGACCATCGTCGCATCGCGCGCGTTCAGGATCTGCTCGAGCCAGCGGATCGTGTTGATGTCGAGATGGT
>JBPCLS010000285.1:0-6762 GCA_051003055.1 Casimicrobiaceae bacterium | reverse complement strand
TTTCAGAACTTTCATCGGGCACATGGATGCATTCGGTCTGCGCAGCCCGGAGGCTCTCGCCGCCGTGATCAAGCGCCATCCGCGGGTCGAGGCCATTCTGTGCGGACACGTGCACAGGGCGATCGAGGTTCGCTTCGCCGGAACCATCGCCTCCACCGCACCCAGCGCCGCGCACCAGGTTGCCCTCGATCTCGACGTCGATGCGCCGTCGCGATTCGTGATGGAGCCGCCCGCATACCGGCTGCACGCGTACTCGGCTGCGACCGGCCTCGTGTCTCACACTGCCTATGTGGGTGAATTTGCCGGACCGTATCCGTTTAGAGAACCGGGACGACCGGGTGCGGAGATGACGTAGTCGCCGCGCTATCGCCATGAGCGACGGAGTCGGTTACGCGCTGCTGAGCTTGCTGGCGGCAGGCGTGCTGGACGTCGTTTTCGCGCGCTACTCCGGAACACATCGGGTCACCGGCGCCTATCTCGTCGCGATCGGTGTCGTCGTCATCGTGGGCCAGTCGCTAGCGCTTGCCGTGGCTCGCGTGCCGCTCGCCGTCGATGCCGGCGCCGCGCTTTGGGGGATGTTCGCCGGAGCCGTCGTGATGCTGGCGAATGCTTTGCTCGTAGAGAGCCTGGCCGGTATCAACGTGAGCCTCGGCTCGACGATCTACCGGCTCAACACCATTGCGGTCGTCATCTTCGCAGTCGCGTTTCTCCGTGAAGCGCTAACCGTGCCGAAGCTCGCGGGGGTGCTGCTCGGCCTGATTGCCGTGATCCTGCTCTATCAGCACGGCGGGCGTGGCGGCGACGATCGCCTGTTGCGCGCGTCGTTGTGGATCGCAATTGGTGCTTCGCTGCTGCGAGCCGCGTTCGGCATCGTCTCGAAGATCGGCGTCGCGGACGGCACCGATCCTTTTGTGTTCATGCTTTACGTCGGCGTGGGCTGGACGCTGGCAGCGACGATCTACGGCATGCTTCGCCGCCACCGTGCCGCACCGCCGTTACGTGAGGTCCTGCCGTCCGCCTGCGTCTCCGGAACACTGGTCTGCCTGGTCGCGAGTTTCTTGCTGCTCGGCCTGCGCACGGGCGAGGCCAGCATCGTGATTCCGATTGCCAACATGAGCTTCGTCGTCGCTTTGCTGATCTCGTCGGCATCCGCCATGGAGCGCTTTACCCTGCGAAAGCTCCTGGCGGTTGCCAGCGCGGCCCTTGCAATCGCCCTGCTCACCGGCGCGTAGTTCCTTTACGGTGTCGGCCGATGTTAACTCTGCGTACCCGGAGTCTTTGATACCCGTGGAGAGATTGGCATGAGCTCCAAATACCTGTGGCATATCGGCGGTTGCGATGTGGCCTATCCGATCAGTGGTGGCGCCCGCGCAGCACGCGTGCGGCATCGGCCTCGGCGCGTAGCTTGAGATAGACCTCGTCGATATCGACCTTCGCAGCCGAGCCCGGAGCGAAGCCGCAATCGGGATTGAGCGTAATGCGCCTCGCGTCAACGCGCTGCAGAGCGCGATCGATACGCTCCACGATTCGCTTCGCGTCTTCCTGCGCGCCCGGCGTCACGTCGACCACGCCCAATCCCAGCTCGAAATCGCTGCGCAGGCGGCCGAGACTTTCCAGATCGTCCGCTCCGGCGGCGGTGAACTCCATCGTCAGGTGTTGGACCTTCAGGCGATTCAACTGCGGCAGGATCGGTCCGTACGTTCCCGCATGGTGTTTCTCGCCGCGCACGCGCGCGCCGGCGCGCCGGCACAGATGCACCGCGAACTTGATTCCGGTGAAGCCCGCGACGAGCGCGTTGGTCATCTCGACCGCGAAATCGGCCGCGCGATCGGGATCATCGTAGCCGCGGCGAACGTCGGGATCGACGAACAGACAGAGATGCGGATCGTCGATCTGGACGACGTCGATGCCGATCTTCTGGATGAGCTCGATCTCACGGCGCAGCGGTGCGACGCAATCGCGCACGAAGTCCTCGCGCTTGGGATACGCTTTTTTCGATCGCTCGGCGTCCCAGAGCCGCTCGCCGAGCAATCCCGGGGCGGGCAGCGTGATCTTGGTGCCGACGTGCGCGACGCTCTTGAGAAACTTCGCCTCGGCAGCGATGAAGCCCGGCTCCTTGGGCGCGAGCTTGTCGGTGACCACGGTCCACGGCCGCCCGTCCGCCGGATTTACCTCCAGCGTGAAACCATGCGCAAGCTCTGCAATGACGCCGATATAAGAGCGCCGGCGCCACTCGCCGTCGGTTACGACGTCGAGGCCCGCAAATTCCTGCATCGAAACGGCGTAGCGTATCGCGGCATCCATGGCGCGCTCATCGGCTTCGTCCCAGAAGGGCTTCTCGATCAGCTCGCGCACGTGCAGCGGGCGCGGCATCGAGCCGACGACCGAAGCGGGAAAAAGCGGCAGCGTGGTCGTCACAGTCCCCATCCTTTTTGCGCGAGGTCTAAGTCTTCCTGCGTATCGATCTCACGATACTGGCCGTGAGTGTCCGCATGACCGAACGCCACACCCTGCTCGATCATGTCCTGGAACAGATGGATCAGATAGGCTTTCTGAAACTGCGGAGCTCCTCGATAAGGCTTGTCCCAGAGCTCGAGCCGGCGCCGATGATAGTGCTCGCGCAGCAGTTCGCCCCCGCGCGCGCTGAACCTGGCGACACCGATGAATTCGCCGGTCGCGTCTGCGTAGGCAATCTCGCGCTGAACTTGCACTACGCGTCCGTCTTTCATGATCGCCTTTTCGGCATCGTGCGGTGGATGCTGGGTGCGCGGCTTGTAGTGAGTGCGCCAATCCGTGTCCATGCCGAGCGCGATATCGGCGCTCGATGCGACGAGATCCGAGACGATGTCTCCGGTGTAGAGGATGTCGCAGTAGGTCGTCACGAACGGGCGATCCATGAGGTCTTCGGCGCACATCAGCGATACGAGGATGTTGTTGCTCTCCCATTCGCGATTGTGGCGGAAAGTGAAATGAGGATACGCGCGCTCGACCGCCTCGATGCGATAGCCGCCGATGAAGCAGATGTCGGTCACGCCGCCGGCGCTGAGCGCGTCGAGCGTCCAGTCGAGAATGCGCTTGCCGCGGATCTCGGCGAAGCATTTCGGCGCGTTCTCGGTGGTCGGCATGAGGCGGCGTCCGCGTCCGGCGCCGATGATGATTGCGCGCATGAATTACATACCCCCTATGAGACCGGCGTTCGACTTGCTCACGATTATCGTCCGCGATCGACCGCCCGCCGTGCCGCGACAGAGGACCGCCGCACACACGACCCGAACAACAAAGGCGATCATCAGGGAAGGCCGGAAGAAAATCAATCTACCTCGATCAACCCGGGCTTGCCAGGAAAAGGCGCCGGGACTGGAACAGTAGCTTGCGAGCCGTCTGTACTTGCTGTGCAGCTGCATTGTCGCTCATTGCGTTTGCTTGGCGCTCGAGCGCCTGCGCAGTGCTAGCGGGTTTGAGGTAATTGCGGTAATCCGGGATGGGTCAGGTTGGTGAAGAAGCCGAGCAGAAAGGCCTGGCCGTTAGTGCAATCGTTGACCGGCGAGCGGTCATCATGAAGTTGTTAAAGCTCCTCGCAGGGGGTTTGCGGTAGCATTGACGCTGACCTTTTGACGAGACCTTGGCCATGAACATCGTCCCCGAAATCACCGAATTCGACGCAGACCTGCGTGCGTGGCGGCACCACCTGCATTCGCATCCGGAAACCGCGTTCGAGGAACAGGAAACGAGTGCGTTCGTTGCAGACAAACTCCGCTCCTTCGGAATCGAAGTCCAGACGGGGTTCGCCCGAACCGGGGTCGTCGGCGTGCTGCGCAACGGATCCGGCAGCGGCGCGATCGGCTTGCGCGCGGATCTCGACGCATTGCACATCCAGGAGAAATCGGGTGTCGCGCACGCGTCGCAACACGAGGGGAAGATGCATGCGTGCGGTCACGACGGTCACACGACGATGCTGCTGGGCGCCGCCCGCGCGATGGCGCAACGGCGCAATTTCGACGGTACCGTGTATTTCATTTTTCAGCCCGCCGAGGAGAACGAGGGCGGCGGCCGCGTCATGGTGCAGGAAGGCCTGTTCGAGCGTTTTCCGCTGAGCGCCGTGTACGGCATGCACAATTGGCCGGAGTTGGCGGCTGGAACGATCGCGCTCCGCGCGGGGCCGCTGATGGGCGCCTACGACATCTTCGAGATTGTCGCGACCGGACGCGGTGCGCACGCGGCGATGCCGCATCTCGGCCGTGATCCGATGCCCTTTGCCGCGCACGTCATCAACGCGCTGCAGACGATTGTCGCGCGCAATATCCATCCGCTCGAGGCCGGAGTCGTGAGCGTGACGCAGGTGCACGGCGGTGACACCTGGAACGTGATCCCGCAGGAAGTGGTGCTACGCGGCACCGTGCGCACGTTCCAGCCGGAGATTCAGAATCTGGTCGAACGCCGGATGGGTGAAATCGTCTCCGGTGTCGCGGCCACGTTCGAGATGACCGCGACGTTGCGCTACGAGCGGCGCTATCCGGCGACGATCAACACGCCCGAGGAAACACAACACGCGCTGGCCGCGGCCACGGCGCTCGTCGGCGCCGCCAACGTCGACACCGATCCGACACCGTCGATGGCGTCGGAGGACTTCGCCTTCCTGCTGCAAAAAAAGCCCGGGTGCTATATCTGGCTGGGCAGCGGCCGCGGTCCGGGTACGCCGAACCTCCACAATCCGCACTACGATTTCAATGATGCCGCGTTACCGATCGGCGCGAGTTACTGGGTCACGCTCGCCGAGCAACAGTTGCCGATGCACGCCACGATACGCAAGGCCGCGTAATGAACTGCGAGAGACGGCCGCACGCTGAAAGAATGGGGTTGAGACGCTAATCGTTCCCCGGTTTGGTCATTGCCGCCGGATCGATCCAGCGATCGAAATCGTGAGCCGTCACGAGGCCAAGCTTCAGCGCCGCATCGCGCAGGCTCGTGCCTTCGCGATGCGCGGCGAGCGCAATCCTGGCTGCGTTCTCGTACCCGATGTGCGGATTGAGCGCGGTCACGAGCATCAGCGATTGCTCGAGATGGTCGCGGATTCGCTCGACGTTCGGCGCGAGACCGCGCGCGCAGCGCTCATCGAACGATTGCAGAGCGTCGGCCAGGAGTCCGATCGATTCGAGTGTGTTGTGCAGGATGACCGGTTTGAACACGTTCAATTGGAAGTGTCCCTGCGTCCCGGCAAACGCTACCGCGGCATCGTTGCCGAAGACCTGCACGGCGACCATCGTCAACGCTTCGCACTGAGTCGGATTGATTTTTCCCGGCATGGTCGACGAGCCTGGCTCGTTGTCGGGGATCGTGATTTCCCCGATCCCGGCCCGCGGACCGCTCGCATACCAGCGCACGTCATTGGCAATCTTCATTGCGGCTCCGGCCAGCGTGCGCACCGCGGCGCTTACGTTGACCATCGCGTCGTGCGCGGAGAGTGCGGCGAACTTGTTCGGCGCGGAAACAAATGGCTTGCCCGTCGCCTGCGCAAGCTCTCTAGCAACCCGGTCGCCGAACGGCGCCGGCGCATTGATCCCGGTCCCGACCGCCGTTCCTCCCAACGCAAGGGGGAGCAAGCCGTCGCGCGCCGCGCGCAAAAAGACCGTTGCCTCGTCGAGTTGCGCCGCCCAACCCGAAATGACCTGCCCAAGCGTGATCGGTGTGGCGTCCTGCAAGTGCGTGCGGCCGAGCATCACGACGGCGGCGAACTCGCGCGCTTTGGCCTCAAAGGTCGCGCGCAAACCTTCGGTTGCCGGCAGCAGTGCGCGATCCAGCTCCTCCAGCGTTGCAATGTGCATCACGGCGGGGAACACGTCGTTGGACGACTGGCTGCAGTTGACGTCGTCGTTTGGATGCACCGGTCGTTTCGAGCCGACGACACCGCCCGCGAGCTGTATCGCGCGATTGGCGATCACTTCGTTCGCATTCATGTTCGACTGGGTGCCGGAACCCGTCTGGAACACGACCAGCGGAAACTCCGAATCCCACCGGCCGTCGATGACTTCTTGCGCGGCGCGGACAATCAACTCGGCCTTGTCCGCCGGAAGCTGACCGAGCTTCAGGTTAGCGCGCGCCGCACACTGTTTCACCAAACCAAACGCGCGGATGACGGACCTGCCGAACCGAAACCGGTCGACCCCGATCGGGAAGTTTTCAATCGAGCGCTGCGTCTGCGCTCCCCACAGCCGCCCGGCCGCAACCCGCACGTCGCCCAATGCGTCATGCTCGATGCGCACGCCGTTTGTTGTGTTGCCGCGATTGTTCACTTGGAAAAAAACCCCGCACGCGGCGGGGTTTTTTTGCACGCGTCGTTTGTCAGCTAAATCGTCTGCGTACAGTCAGGACGCCGAAGGCGGCAACCAGCAGGGCCAGGATGATCATTCCCCATTCGCTCAGAGTCGGAATGTCCCGTGGGCCAGCGCCTGGGCCACCAAAGCCACCGCCGGTGATCGTGGCGTCGCGAGCAAATAGCGTCTCGGCGAACCCGGCGCTGTCGGTTTCCGCGACTCTGAGCGCCCCGCCCGCCGGCGGCAGAGTGAACGAATTATGTGTCGCGCAGCAATTCGCGTCTTCGGCGAGCAGCAGCCCAAGAGCTACACCCTCGGGAGTTAGCGTGAACGGCGGCGACACGGCAACCGCGCCTGCGGGAATCGGCACTGACAGGTAGTACGTATCGCGATTAGACGCACCGGCAAAATAAACCAGCCCACCGCCGGCATTGAAAAACGCCTGTATCTC
>JBPCLS010000284.1:0-5932 GCA_051003055.1 Casimicrobiaceae bacterium | reverse complement strand
AAACGCTCGCGCGCATTCCCTGCACGGTGGAAATCGCCAGCGAATATCGCTACCGCGACAGCGTGCCGCACGCCGCGACACTCGTCGTCGTCGTGTCGCAATCGGGTGAGACGGCCGACACGCTCGCCGCGTTGAAGCACGCGAAGACCTTGGGGCATGCGCATACGCTCGCTATCTGTAACGTCGCGACGAGCTCGATGATTCGGCAGACCGAGCTCGTGTTCTTGACCCGTGCAGGGACCGAGGTCGGCGTGGCCTCGACCAAGGCGTTCACCACGCAACTGACGGCGCAGTTTCTGTTGGCGTTGACGCTCGCCAAGCTGCGCGGACGCTTGCCCGCGGACGCAGAAGCGAAGTGGCTGCGCGAGTTGCGTCACCTGCCGGCGGCGATCGCGGGCGCGCTCGCGCTCGAACCGCATCTGATCGCGTGGGCGGAAGCGTTCGCGCGCAAGCAGCACGCGCTGTTCCTGGGCCGGGGACTGCACTATCCGATCGCGCTCGAAGGCGCGTTGAAGCTCAAGGAGATTTCCTACATTCACGCCGAAGCGTACCCGGCGGGAGAATTGAAGCACGGCCCGCTCGCGCTGGTCGACGCCGACATGCCCGTTGTTGCGATCGCGCCGAACGACGCGCTGCTGGAAAAGCTGAAATCCAATCTGCAGGAAGTGCGCGCGCGCGGCGGCGAACTCTACGTCGTCGCCGATCTCGACAGCCACCTCGCGGCGGGCGACGGTACGCATCTCATCCGTGTCGCTGAGCATGCGGGCATCTTGTCGCCGGTCGTACACGTCGTACCGCTGCAACTGCTCGCATATCACACCGCCGTGTTACGCGGCACCGACGTCGACAAGCCGCGCAATCTGGCGAAGTCGGTGACGGTCGAGTAAAGGGGCGCCAGCGGCGTCGGCGGGTAATACGAGGCTGACCCTGTTCCCCTTTCATCTTCCGCTCACTCAAGAGCCCGTTGGATTCACCAAGCGCAAAGGTCTGCCTGGCGCGGTGCAAGATGCGTCCCCGGATGCCTGGAGAAGGCACGTCATCGAACACCTCCTCGGCAAAACGCCTTCGGACCTCGAAGAGGTGGACTATCTCCTGCATGGGCCACAGGATGGAGCAGGCTCTTCGAGTTTCTACAACATCATCGCGCAATCCGCCCGTTTCGGTTTGACGACCGATGCCGCGCGCGCGGAGTTCGAACGAATCGTCGGCGTGGTGCGAGATTGGCGGACGCTCTTTCGCTCGCTCGGCGTTGCCGAGAGGGACTTGGACTACATCGCCCCGGCGTTTTTGCCGCCCAGTTTGTTTTTGACCAACCGCCGATGGCGGTTTAGATGCGCCGATCCGACGACGTGACTCCGTCGATCTTGCCCCCTGCCGTGAAAGACGACATCCGGTTTCGCCTGCGCATCACCCGCGGCGCAGATATCGCGGTTGGTCCCGGCAAGATCGACCTGCTCGAAACGATCGGCAAGGCGGGGTCGATCACTTCCGCGGCCAAAGAGCTCAACATGTCCTACCGGCGCGCGTGGCTTCTGGTTGATACGATGAATCGCTGTTTCAAAGGGCCTGTGGTCGAGGCCGAGGCCGGGGGCAAGCGCGGCGGTGGTACCCGGTTGACGCCGCTGGGCGCCGAAGTGGTGCGCCGTTACCGCAGCGCTGAAGCACGGGCACGAAAGGCTGCGGCAGTCGAGTTGCGTGCGTTGACCAAGCTACTGCGCGAACGCTAAACCGCTCTGCAGTTGGCGTTTCGCCATATCCACCGGTATATTGCGTCTCGTCGTATCCAATTGAATATAGCGATGACAATGCTCGCACAACGGCGCTTCTGGACAACATGCTCGCTCCTCCTTGCCGTATTCCTGACGAGCGCCACTTTGAGTCGCGCAGCGACCATTCCGAACGTCGCGGCAGCATCGGATCTGCAATTCGCGCTTCCTGAAATCGCTTCACGTTTTGCCCAAGCTACTGGTCGCGAAGTCAAACTGGCATTCGGGTCGTCGGGCAATTTCCGCCGGCAAATTAACGAGGGCGCGCCGTTCGAGTTGTTCCTTTCGGCGGACGAAGCGTACGTGGACGCACTCGCGAAGGAGGGGCGGACCGAAGGAGAGGGGGTGCGGTATGCCATCGGCCGGATTGTCCTGTTTGCGCCGCACGGCTCGACGTTGCGTCCCGATCCGGAGTTCAAAGACTTGGCCGCAGCTGTCGCCGACGGCCGCATTAAACGCTTCGCGGTCGCCAACCCAGAGCACGCGCCTTACGGCCGCGCAGCGCGCGAGGCATTGCAGCGCGCCGGTGTTTGGGACGTGATCGTCCCCCGGCTGGTGCTGGGTGAAAATGTCTCCCAAGCCGCGCAGTTCGCGAGCTCGGGCGGTGGGCAGGGCGGGATTTTCGCCTATTCGCTTGCCCTTTCCCCCGCGGTTGCGAAGTTGGGAACGTTTGTGTTGATTCCCGCGCACAGCCACAATCCGCTCAATCAGAGGATGGTGCTGGTCAAGGGTGCCGGCGAAACGGCGCGCGAGTTCTATCGGTACTTGCAGCAACCGGCCGCACGCGAGATTTTTCGGCGTTTCGGCTTCGCGTTGCCGGATGAATAGCGCGAGTCGTCCACCGTGGATTGGACGGCGTTCACGCTTTCGCTCAAGTTGGCGGGATGGACGGTGGCGATCCTGCTTCCAGTGGGACTCTCAGTGGCGCGCGTATTGGCGTGGCAGCGTTTCCGTGGCCGTCGCTGGGTGGAAGCGGCGCTTGCGCTGCCGCTGGTGTTGCCGCCGACGGTATTGGGTTTTTATCTGCTCGTTGCATTCGGCCAAGCTTCCCCGCTTGCGCGAGCTTTCGAAGCGCTGACCGGAGGGCCGCTCGCCTTTAGCTTCGCCGGACTATTGCTGGCGTCGGTCATTTTCAATTTACCGTTCGCGATTCAACCGATGCAGCGCGGGTTCGAATCGATTCCCGCCGACATACGCGCCGCCGCCGCCTGCTGCGGGATGTCGCCGTGGCGGATATTTTTGCGCATCGAGTTTCCGCTGGCGTGGCCGGGCATCCTGTCGGCGCTCGTGCTCACGTTCGTTCATACGTTGGGAGAGTTCGGCGTCGTGTTGATGGTCGGCGGCAGCATTCCGGGAGAGACCAAAACGATCGCGATCGCGATTTACGATCGCGTTCAGGCCTTCGACACAGAGAGCGCCAACTTGATGGCGGCGGTTCTGCTCCTGTTGTCGCTCTTCGCCATCGCAGCGGCGTATTCGACGGCGCGGCCGCGCGACGACGCTTGATGCCCGAACGCCTGCCTCCGGGATTGCGGTTGCGCGTAAAGCAGCAAGAGAAGATTCCGCTCGACGCGACGTTCGAATGTCCCCCCGGCAAGACCCTTGCGCTGGTGGGGCCGTCCGGCAGCGGCAAATCCACGCTCTTGCGTTGCATTGCCGGGCTGCATCGCGTGGCCGATGGGCGCATCGAGTGCGCGGGCGATGTGTGGTTCGACACCTCGGCTGGGGTCGATCGCCCGCCGCAGCAACGCTCGGTCGGGATTGTGTTCCAGAGCTATGCGCTATTTCCCCACCTTTCCGCACTTGACAACGTAGTCGCCGCGCTCGGCCGTCGCCCTGCGCGCGACCGCGAAGCGCGCGGTCGCGAACTTCTCGCGCGCGTCCACCTGTCCGGACTTGAATCTCGCAAGCCCGCGCAACTGTCCGGAGGCCAGCAACAGCGCGTCGCGATGGCGCGTGCGCTTGCGCGCGACCCGCAGGTGCTGCTGCTGGATGAGCCATTTTCGGCGGTGGATCGCGTGACTCGGCAAAAACTCTATCGTGAGCTGGCCGAGTTGCGACGCTCGTTGGCCTTGCCCATTGTGCTGGTCACGCATGATCTCGACGAAGCGGCGATGCTCGCGGACCGCATGTGCCTGCTGCACCGCGGTCGTACGTTGCAGACGGGTGCGCCGCTCGAAGTCATGACGCGCCCGGCCGATGTGGAAGTCGCCCGTATCGTCGACATGAAGAATGTCTTCGAGGGGAGAATCGTCGCAGGCGACAATGGCCGCGCGCGTCTCGCGTGGGGTGGCCGCGCGCTCGAAGTGGACAGCACGGCAGGTTATGTATGCGGGGCGCGCGTGTGCTGGGGTATCCCGATGTCAGGGGTGCTCTTGCATCGTCGCGATCGACGGTCGCGCGGGGAACGCGAGAATCCGGTGGAAGGTCTTGTTGCCGAGTGCGTCCCCCTCGGCGAAGACACCACCCTCACCATGCGTGTCGACGGCGCAGCCACGGCGCTCTGGGTGCGCGTGCCCACCCACGTCGCGGAGCGCAATGGTGTGCGCGCCGGAGAACGCATCGGTGTTTCCTTGCTTGCGGAGATGATTCACCTGATGCCGTGGCGTGATCTCACGCGCGATGCCGGGGTCTAGCTGTTAGGAGCTTCGGTGTCGTAGGCGCAATGCGCTACGATGCTCGCTTCAATCCCGCCCCCCGCTCTCATGGATTTCGCCTTCATTCTCGACCCGTTGCCCGACTTGAAGGCGTACAAGGATTCGAGTGTCGCGATGATGCGTTCGCTCGCC
The DNA here is from genome assembly GCA_051003055.1 of Casimicrobiaceae bacterium. Taxonomy (GTDB): domain Bacteria; phylum Pseudomonadota; class Gammaproteobacteria; order Burkholderiales; family Casimicrobiaceae; genus VBCG01. The sequence goes on along the minus strand of JBPCLS010000284.1, from coordinate 1,377 downwards.
GCACGCGGTCATCGCATGCATGCGCTCGGGCCAGCCGACTTGTCGTGGGAAGCGGGCACGACGTTCGGGCTGACCCGCTCGCTCGAGATTCTCCCTGACGAACATGACTGGTATCGCGCCGGTACCGCCGAAATGCGGCCGCTTGCGGAGTTCGCGGCGGTCATCATGCGCAAGGATCCGCCGTTCGACCTGGAGTATGTCTATTCGACGTATCTGCTCGAACGCGCGGAGCAGGAAGGCGCTCGCGTGTTCAACCGGCCACGCGCGATTCGCGACCACAACGAGAAAATGGCGATCGCGAAATTCGGGCAATTCCTGACCCCGACCTTGGTCACGCGCGACCCGGCGCGCATCCAGGAGTTCATCGATCGGCACCAGGACGTCATCGTAAAGCCTCTCGACGGCATGGGCGGCTCTTCCATATTCCGCGCGCGCGCGGACGATTTGAACCGAAACGTGATCGTCGAGACTGTGACGCACCTGGGAATGCGGACTGCGATGGCACAGAAGTACTTGCCCGAGATCGCCGACGGCGACAAACGGGTTCTGCTGATCGGGGGCGAGATCGTGCCTTACGCGCTGGCGCGCATTCCAAAACCGGGCGAGACGCGGGGTAACCTTGCTGCCGGAGGGCGGGGGGAGGCGCGCCCTCTTACCGCGCGCGACCGGGAGATCGCAGCGGCAGTTGCGCCGCAACTGTGGGCGGATGGGCTGCTGGTCGTCGGCCTCGACATCATCGGTCCATGTCTGACCGAGATCAACGTTACATCGCCGACGTGTTTCGTCGAAATTACGCAGCAAACTGGATTTGACGTCGCCGGCATGTTCGCTGAAGCGCTGGAACGTGCGTGTGCGCGGGGAGATGACCGTCTGCCGTCGGCGAATGCATCTAATTAAAGCCGCAATGTGTTTGCCGATTCCGGTGTAGTCGAATGCCGGACGAACTTGCAACCGCCTCGGCTGGCGCCCACAATCGCCGGATGATCGGTATCCTCATTATCGCGCACGATACGCTGGCCGACAGTCTGATCAAGGCCGTCACACATGTGCTGGGCGCGCGTCCGCCGCACGTCGAAACGATCGCGGTGGCCGCCGCCGACGATTCGAACGGAAGGTTGCCGGCCGCCAGAGAAATAGTGCGCAAGCTCGATTCCGGAGACGGAGTTCTCATTTTTTCGGACATTTACGGAGCGACGCCCTGCAACCTGGCGGGAAAGCTGTTGACGCCAGGAAGGATCGAAGTCATCGCCGGCGTCAACCTGCCGATGCTCGTTCGCGCGTTCACCTATCGCGAGAAAGGCATGGAGACGATGATCAAGAAAGCGATCTCCGGCGGATGCGAAGGCGTCATGCACATCGAAGTCGATCCCATCTATG
>JBPCLS010000283.1:0-2920 GCA_051003055.1 Casimicrobiaceae bacterium | reverse complement strand
CCGGCGTGCACGTGCGCGAGATCGAGGGTTGATGCCTTCGTCTTCGGAGGTTTCCTAGTTCAGCGCTTGGCGGAAGTCATCAAGCAGATCGTCGCGATCCTCGATTCCAACCGACACGCGCACCAGTGACTCTGCGATGCCCATTGCCGCCCGCCGCTGCGCGCCCATTTCGTAGAAAATCGTATGCGCAACCGGGATTGCGAGCGTCCGGTTATCGCCAAGATTGGAGGACAGGACAGCAATCTTGAGACGGTTAAGACAGTCGAACATGTCGACACCGGCATCGAGTTCGAACGACAGAAGACCGCCAAAGTAGCCGCGAAAGAGTTGACGCGACAATGCGTGCTGTGGATGCGATGGGAGGCCCGGGTAGTACACGGCACCGACGCGCGGGTGCTCCTGCAACAGGTCGGCCAATGCCTGTGCGTTGGCGCAAATCTGCTGCATCCGCAACGCGAGTGTCTCGGCACCCGCGGCGATGTGATGAGCCTGCTCTGGCGCCAGCGTCCCGCCCCAATCGCGCAAGCCCTTTTTGCGCAACTGCGTGATACCCCACATCCGCGACGGTTGCGTCTTATAACTGTCAGCGATGTTGGGAAACGCCGCCCAATCGAACAGCCCGGTATCGGTGATGCTACCCGCCAGCGCGTTACCGTGCCCGCCGATATATTTGGTGAGCGCGTTGACGATGAGACTCGCACCAACGTCCTTGGGCCGGAAGAGCCAAGGCGACGTCATCGTGTTGTCGACGATATACAGGATGCCACGCGAGCGGCAGATTTCGCCGATTCGCGCAAGATCGGCGACCTGCGTGCGCGGGTTGGCGATTGTCTCGACAAAGACGACGCGCGTGGCAGGCAAGAGCGCCGCCTCGACCAGCCGCACGGCCGTCGCATCCACGAACGTGACCGGATGCCCGTGCGCTTCGAGTGTCGCGAGCTGGCTCGCCGTGTTGCCGAACACGTAATGGCTGGCGACGATGTGATCGCCTTCCTTTAAGAGAGCGAGCAACACCGCACCGATCGCCGCCATGCCCGTGGCGAAAGAAACGGTCGCGATACCCCCTTCCATCGCGTTGATCTTCGCCTCCAACGCTGCCGATGTCGGGTTGCCCTGACGGCCATAGGCATACCCCTGCGCGCGTCCCTGAAACACTGCCGCGAGCTCCCGCGCATCGCGGTAGCCGTACGCGACCGACAGATGCAACGGCTTATGTAATGCGCCGTGCTCGATCACGTTGTCGCGGTCGGAATGGAGGATTGCGGTCGTGAAGCCGCGCGGTTTTGGGGAATCGCTCATTGCATCACCAGAACACCATAACGACGAGGAGAACGAACGACAAGAAATCCGTTCGGCGCTTCGCCAAATGGGCTTTCACAAATAGGCTTCAAACGGGGTTTTGTGTGCCCCGCCCGGTATCTGCAGGCTGGAGCGAACCTCGCTTTAGCGGAATTTGTTACGCGCCCGCAAGCTGAAGCTTCAAATCGGCGCGATTGAAGTGTGCCTGTGGGCAGTCGCGTTTGTCAATGTGCCCTGGTGCGCAACACGAAAAGCGCCGGTTGTCCGTTCCGATGTAACGTTCGGCATCTGGTATTGCGCTTAACTTACGCCTTTTCCTCTTCCAGCAAATCCGCCTCCGCTTCTCCTCTCGCTTCGTCGCGTTCGACCGCAAGTGCGCAGAGATAGTCGTTGGTCACATCGCCGGTAATGTAATGGCCGTCGAAGCACGACGCATCGAAGTTGGTGAGCGCGGGATTGACCGCGCGGATAGCGGCCTCGAGCGCTTCGAGATCCTGATAGATCAGCAAATCGGCGCCGATCTCGCGCGCGATTTCCGCTTCGGTGCGGCCGGTCGCGACGAGCTCGCGCTGATTCGGCATGTCGATCCCGTAGACGTTGGGGTAGCGTACCGGCGGCGAGGCCGACGCGAAGTACACCTTGCGTGCGCCGGACTCACGTGCCATCTGCACGATCTCGCGCGACGTGGTGCCGCGCACGATTGAATCATCGACGAGCAGCACGACCTTGTCGCGGAACTCGACACCGACGGGGTTCAGCTTCTGACGTACGCTCTTCTGGCGCAGCGCCTGACCCGGCATGATGAACGTGCGGCCGATGTAGCGATTCTTGACGAAGCCCTCGCGATACTTGAGTCCAAGCCGATTGGCCAGCTCCAGCGCCGAAGGCCGGCTCGAGTCCGGGATCGGGATGACGACGTCGATGTCCTGTGCCTCCGGCATATGGCGAATTTTTTCGGCGAGTGCCGCGCCCATGCCCAAGCGCGCTTCGTAGACCGATACGCCATCGATCACGGAATCCGGCCGCGCGAGATAGACAATCTCGAAGATGCATGGATTGAGCGACGGATGCTCGGCGCATTGCCGCGCATGAAAATCCCCGGTGAGATCGACGAAGATCGCTTCGCCGGGCGCAACTTCGCGCAACACCTGAAAGCCCAGCGGCTCGATTCCCACCGATTCCGACGCGACGATATATTCGGTGCCGCCCATCTGTTCGTTTTTGCCGATGATAAGCGGGCGGATGCCGAAGGGGTCGCGAAACGCCAGCATTCCGTAGCCCGCGATCATCGCAACGACGGCGTACGCGCCGCGGCAGCGCTTGTGCACCCCTGCCACCGCACGAAAGATGGCATCGGGATCCAACCGGTGATGCTGTGCCGCGCGTTCGAGTTCGAGCGCCAGCACGTTCAACAGGACCTCACTGTCCGAATTCGTGTTGACGTGGCGGAAATCAAGCTGGAAGAGCTCGCGCTTTAGTTCCTCGCTGTTGGTCAGATTGCCGTTGTGCCCCAGCGTGACGCCGAAGGGCGAGTTGACGTAGAACGGTTGCGACTCGCCTTCGCTGAACGCGGAGCCGGCGGTCGGGTAACGGCAGTGCGCGATGCCCGCGTGCCCGACGA
>JBPCLS010000282.1:0-2774 GCA_051003055.1 Casimicrobiaceae bacterium | reverse complement strand
AAATCCAGTTCTGCCAGGCCGAAAGGCGGCCGAAAATTCGCGACTCCATCGTTTCGTTGCCGCCGAAACGCAAATTCGCTTCGAGCCCGGTCAACGCGTCCGGCGACATGCTGGCGCGCTCTTCGAGAGCAATGCGGATTTCGTCGGACCAATCAAGATCATCCGGGGCGGCAGTCACGAGACCGAGCGCATCGGCCTCGCCTGGCGCGACCGGTGTTCCGATCGCGGCGCGCGCGGCGGCAAGTGGCGCGGCTTCGGCGTAGAACAGTCGGGCGAGACGCGAGCCGCCGGAGACCATTGGATACGTGCCGAAATTCAGTTCGGACAACGCGATGCGCGGCTCGACGTCCGGTCGGTTAGGCAGACTCATCATGTACGTACGATCCGCGGCAAGTGCTAATTCGAGGAGCGTTCCCGCAAAGCACGAACCGGACTCGATTAACGCGAATATCGTGCGCGACGATACGTCGATCCGTGCCAAGGTTCGCCGCAGCATGCCAATGGTTTCACGCACGAACCAATGGTCGCGGAATTGCCCCAACGTTGCATCGACGGCAAGCACGGCGTCCAGAGCGCCAGTGGTCTTGAAGATCCACGTGCCCATGGAGAGTTCGTTGGTGCGCAGACTTAAGATCGCATCGTCTAACTCGCGCGCCATTTGCAATGGCCACCACGCCGCACCTGCGGCCTCGATACCGGCGATGCTCGCCGGCTGCGTCTCGCTGGGTGCTGCGACCGTAATCGCAGCCGTGCGCTGCTCGCGATCGATGCGCACATCGACGAAGCGATAGTGGTAGCCAGTATCGTCGATCGCGCGCTCGAGTGCTGGAAGCGCAACACCTTGAGCGTTTGTCGGCCGGTCGCTTTGCGCCGCGAGCTCCAGTGCACGCGCACGCACCCTTTGCGCAAATTCCGCCGGTTTGACGATCTCGTCGACCAGCCGCCAATCCTTCGCGCGTTGTCCGCGCACGCCTTCGTTGATCGTGCAGAAGATGTCGGCGCGATCGTGGCGGACGCGACGCTTGTCGGTGACCCGGGTCAAGCCGCCGGTACCGGGCAGGACGCCCAACAGCGGGACCTCCGGTAGCGACACGCTCGATGAACGGTCGTCGATCAGGTAAATCTCATCGCAAGCGAGGGCAAGCTCATAGCCGCCTCCGGCACAGGCGCCATTGACCGCCGCCAGAAACTTGACGCCCGAATGCAGGCTCGCGTCTTCGAGACCGTTCCGGGTTTCGTTGGTGAACTTGCAGAAGTTCACTTTCCACGAATGGCTCGACGATCCCAGCATGAAAATGTTGGCGCCCGAGCAAAAGATCCGCTCTTTTGCGCTGGTCATCACCACACAGCGCACCTCGGGATGTTCAAACCGGATCCGCTGCACGGCGTCGTACAGCTCGATGTCGACGCCAAGGTCGTACGAATTGAGCTTGAGCTTGTAGCCATTGCGAACGCCGCCGTCCTCCGCAACGTCCATGGCCAAGGTGGCGATCGAACCGTCGACATCGAACTTCCAGTGGCGGTAACGCGACGGGTCGGTTCGATAGTCGACGTGCAGGTGGGCGGAGGCGGTGTCTCTCACAGAAGTCCTAACGAGCCTAACGCGGTTGGCGCCGGAAACATGCATCATACTGCATGTATTAGATTAATGGAAGCACTAAATTGCATCAGACCGACTGGAATCGTCGGACTGGCGTACGGCGGATGCGCCGGAAGGTTGGCGGACGGCCGGCGGCGCAACGGACGCGCGGACTTCGCGGTACGCTTCGGCGGGATCCTTGCCGCTCGTATCGACGGTAACGTCGGCCTTTGCATAGAACTCGCGCCGCCCTTCCAGAATGCGTTTCAAGTCCTCCATCGCTTCCTTGTTGCCCGCCATCGGGCGGCGGTCACCCTGCGCCACGACTCTTTGCATGTGGTCCTCGGGCGAGGCACGCAACCAGATGGTGAAACAGTGAGTGAGCAGTAACTCAAAGGTAGCCGGCTCGGACACGACGCCGCCGCCAGTGGCAATGACCACGTCAGCGAAACTCCCCACGGTGTCTTCCAGCGCTCGCGCCTCGTAGCGCCGGTACGCGGCGTTGCCGTAGAGCGAATGAATTTCGCTCACCTCGCAGCCGGCCATCCGTTCGATGACCCGGTCAACTTCGACAAACGCCACGGCTAGATCTGCGGCCAGCATCCTGCCCAACGTCGACTTACCCGCACCGCGGAGCCCGATGAGCGCAATCCGGCCGGCGCGATTGGCGTCGGGCGCCCCGACGCCGAACAGCGCACCCAGGTTCGCCCGCGCGCGTTTCAATGCATCCTCGTCGCGGCCGCGCAACAGACGGCGGATCATCAACCATTCGGGAGAGCTGATCGTCTCTTCACCGACCAGCTCGGCGATCGTCGAATTGAGCGCGCGCGCAAGCTGGGAGAGCAACAGCACCGAAGGATTGCCGACCCCCGACTCGAGATTGGCGAGATGCCGCTCGGAGATGATGGCTTCCCGCGCGAGCACCTTCCGCGTCATGCCGCGCCGGGCACGCAAGGTGCGCACGCGCTCGCCCAGTACGGCGAGGACAGAATCCTTGGGGGTCTCGATCGGGTCCAGAACGGCGGGAATCTCCATGTCGTGTGAAATATATTGCTGGAGTCAGATGAAGTATGATGCACGAATGGCAACGCGCGTCAACCACAAAACGATTTCTGGAGGCGCGCTCGAAAGCAGGGGTGTATGGCGACCGACGCCATGAGTCAGGAAAAAGGTTTGCACGCTCCCGGCAGACACC
>JBPCLS010000281.1:0-3510 GCA_051003055.1 Casimicrobiaceae bacterium | reverse complement strand
CCGGGTCGAACAAATGCACGGCTTCCGCCGCGAAGGCGAGCTTGATCTCGTCTCCTTCACGCACATCCGGCCGCTGACCGGTGCGCATCTTGATCAGCTTGTCGCCGACATGCAGATCGAGAATGGTGGCATCGCCGAGATCCTCGACGAGATAAATCCGCGCCGGAACCCCAGAGTCGGCTATCTTCAGCGCGCCGGGCCGCAGTCCCAATGTCACCGGTCCTGCGGGTCCCACATCGCGCCCCAGTGGCACGGTAACGCCGGCCACGACCAACGCGCTCCCAAGCACCTCGGCCGGCAGCAGATTCATCGGCGGACTGCCGATGAACCCGGCAACGACGACCGACGCGGGCCGGGAGTAGATGTCGGCGGGACGGCCGACCTGCGCGATGCGTCCTTCCATGAACACGGCGATGCGGTCGGCCAGGGTCATCGCCTCTTCCTGATCGTGCGTGACATAGACCGTCGTGACGTTCAGGGCGCGCTGTAGCTTGCGCAGTTCGACCCGCGTTTCGACCCGCAGCTTCGCATCGAGATTGGACAGCGGCTCGTCGAGCAGGAACAGCCGCGGCTTGCGCACGATCGCGCGCGCGAGCGCGCAACGCTGCTGCTGGCCGCCGGAGAGCTGGCCCGGGCGCCGATCGAGCAAATGCTCGATATGGACTTTGGCCGCGGCGTCGCGTACGGAATTTTCGATTTCGGTCGCCGTGGTGCCGACCATCCGCAGCGGGAACGCGATGTTCTCGTGCACCGTCATATGCGGGTAGAGCGCGTAACTCTGGAACACCATCGCCACGTCGCGCTCGCCCGGTGCGCGTTCGGTCACGTCGACGCCATCCTGCAGCACGCGGCCTTCGTCGTGCGGCTCCAATCCGGCGAGGATGCGCAACGTAGTCGTCTTGCCGGAACCTGACGGTCCCAGCAGCACGAAAAATTCCCCTGGCGCAATGTCGAGATCGATGCCGTGCAATGCGGTAAACGTTCCGTGGCGCTTGACGATCCCCGCAAGCGTGACCCGCCCGATTTCGCTCATCTGCGCCCGCCGCCTTTCACGGCGCCCACCGTCAGTCCTTTGACGATGTGCTTCTGGGCGAGCAGACCGAGCAGGATCACGGGTGCCATCGCGAGCATCGCCGCCGCGGCAAGCCGAGCCCATTGTGTCTGTTCGACCGAGATGAAGTTGAACATCGCCACGGTGACCGGGCGCACGCGATTGCCGCCGAGAACAACGGCGAACAGGAATTCGTTCCACGCATTCAAGAACACGAAGATCGTGGTCACGGCAATGCCGCCACGTACCTGCGGGAGGATCACGTACCACAGCGATCGCAGGCGCCCGGCGCGGTCGAGCAGCGCGGCTTCCTCCATCTCGCGCGGAATGTCCTCGAAGTAGGACACCATGAGCCAGATCGCGAACGGTAGCGAAAACGTCAAATAAATCGCGGTCAGACCGGCATAGGTGTCGAGCCCGCCGATGCGTTGCAACACAAGGTAATACGGAATGATGAGTCCCACCGGGGGCAGCATCTGTGTCGCGAGAACGTAAAAGCCCGACGTGCGCTTGGCGGGAAATTCCAGACGTGCCAGCGCATACGCCGCCGGCACCGCCAGCAGCATCGTGAGCAGCGTTGCAAACCCGGCGACGATCGCGCTTGATGCGAGATTGGGCAGGATGCTCGACGCGCCGAACAGAACTTCGCGATAGTTGGCGAGCGTCGGTTCGAAGAGCACTTTCGGCGGATACGCCAGCACGTCGCGCTCCGTCTTCAACGAAGTCAACAGGCCCCAGAGGATGGGAAACGCCCAGACGGCGAGCAGCAGTCCCGCGGCGGCAAACAGCGCCAGATGGCGCACCGCGCGCCCCTTCATCGCGCCCGGCGCAGCCTGAACATCACGAACGAAATGGCGAGCGTCATGGCAAGCAGCACCATCGCGAGCGCCGCACCATACCCCAGATTGAGTTCGCTGAACGAGGTTCGGTACGCGTAGAGATTGAGAATCTCGGTCGCAGTGCCGGGGCCGCCGCCGGTCGCCGCAAAAATGGCGGCAAACGCCGACAACGCCACCACCATCCGCAAGATCACCACGATGATCAGCGCAGGTCTGATGAGCGGCAGCGTGATGTAGCGGAAGCGCTGCCATGCGTTCGCGCGATCGATGCGCGCGGCTTCGAACACGTCGGGCGGCAACGACGAAAGACTCGCAAGGATCACCAGGAACGCGAACGGCGTCCATTGCCACGTATGGATTGCGATCACGGAGAAGAGAGCGAGCTGCGGATCCCCGAGCCAGTTGTGGCTGCCCAGTCCGAGGGCGCGCGTCAGGAGATCGACGATCCCAAAATCGGGCGCCAGGATCAACGTCCGCCAAAAGAGCCCGACCACGACCGGCGCCAATACGATGGGCAGTATCGCGGCGACGCGCAGCACACCTTGTCCGCGCGGAATCCGGAGCACGAGCAAGGCAAGCGCCAGGCCGATCCCGACCTGCAAAACGATGGTGCTCGCCGTGTACACGACGGTCAGTACGAGCGAGTTCCAGAATCGCGGATCGCTCGCCATCTTCACGTAATTATCGACGCCGGCAAAGCCGGAGAGTCCCGGCATGCTCAAGTCGATCCGCATGACGCTGTTTGCGGCGAGATAGACGAGCGGGGCGGTCGTCGTGATCACCAGGACGATAAGCGCGGGAGCGAACAGCAGAAGCGCGAAACGCCGCTCCTGCTGTACCAGCGTCGACCCTACAGCGCGATTCGCGCTCAAAGCGAGCGAGCCTGCCACGACCACCGGCACACGCGCTCTTACCCCTTCAAGACCTGCTCGATCCGAGCCTGCGCTTCGTCGAGCGCTTCCTTCGATTTCTTCTGGCCGACGAGGGCCGCCTGGATCGCCGTGGCCATCGTTTCACCGATGGCCGGCCACTGTGGTACACGCGGCCGCCAATCGACATCGGTGTCCTGCTCCAGCGACTCGAGTGCGGCCTCGACGAAGTTGGGGCCGGTCGCTTTCATCAGGTCGACGAACTCGGGGGCGCGCCAGAGGGACGTCCGGTTGACGCCCGAGCGCTTCGCGGGCCCTGCGAACTTCCACGACGTGCGCGCCTGCGTTTCCGCCGCCGCGGCCCAGGTGATGAACAACCACGTCGCCTTCTTGCCACGCTCGGACAACGCGGCGTTGACCGGAAAACCCCAGTTCCAGATCGACGTAACCCGCTTGCCGGACGGTCCCTTCGGCCAGCGCGCGAAGGCGATCTTGCCGATCACTTTGGACTTCTCGGGATTCATCAGCACGGCGGCTGACGAGTGCGCGTCGATGTAGGCGCCGAGCGTGCCTTGCGAAAATGCGTCGGCAATGTCGGGCCAGTTCCAGTTGCGTACGGCGGGCGGCGCGAATCGGGTCTCCACGTCCACGTACCAGTCGAGCGCGCGCACCGCCTCCGGACCGTTGACTCGCAGCGCATTGCCCGTGAACCAGTTGCCGCCGAACGCGCGAAAGATCGACGGGTAGATAT
>JBPCLS010000280.1:0-10186 GCA_051003055.1 Casimicrobiaceae bacterium | reverse complement strand
GGATCGAACATGGCCAAGTGCGAATGTTGTGGTAACGATTACGACAAGTCCTTCACCGTGACGATAGCGGGCAATACGCATACGTTCGACAGCTTCGAGTGCGCGATCTTCACCTTGGCGCCGGCTTGCACGAAATGCGGATGCCGGGTGATCGGGCACGGCGTCGAAGCCAACGGCAGCTACTACTGCTGCAAACATTGCGCGGAAAGCGTCGGAGTCGCTGGGATCGTCGATCGCTCGGATATCGGCGGAAAACCGCATCCGTGACAGGCGCCGGCCGGTCAAGGGCAGCGGCGAATTCGCTGCCCGAGCTTTGGTGCACGCACCAGGAACCCGACATGCACGATCGATTCGCCGATTTTTGCCGTCTTGCCGCGGTATTCGCACTGGCGGCGGGCACGACGCTCGCGCCGCTGGGTTCGTCTGCGCAGAACCAGGCTCCCGAGCGACCGTCGGGATGGACGGACAAAAAACCCGTCACCAGCAAACGCTTCATGGTTGCGGCGGCAAATCCGCTCGCGGTCGAGGCCGGCTACCGCATTTTGAAGCAGGGTGGAACCGCCGTCGATGCGGCGATCGCCGTGCAACTCGTGTTGGGATTGGTCGAGCCGCAGTCGTCGGGTTTGGGCGGCGGCGCATTCCTGCTCGCGCATGACGCCAAGACCAAAAAACTGATCGCCTACGATGGCCGAGAGACCGCGCCGGCGGCGGCCAAGCCCGATCGCTTTCTGGGGCAGGATGGCAAGCCGCTCGCGTTCTACGATGCGGTCATCGGCGGCAAATCGGTCGGCGTGCCCGGTACCGTCCGGCTCCTGGAAACCGCGCATCGCAAACACGGCAAGCTAAAGTGGGCCGACTTGTTCGTGCCGGCGATCGAGCTGGCCGAGAACGGATTCGCCGTGTCGCCGCGATTGCACACGATGGTTGCGGCGGAGAAGTATCTGACGCAACCCCTCGCGCGCGGTTATTTCTACGACGACAACAACCGCCCGCGCGCCATCGGTGCGGTTTTCAAGAATCCCGCGTATGCAACGACGTTGCGCAAGATCGCCGCGGGCGGCGCCGACGTGTTTTACACCGGCGAAATTGCGCAGGACATCGTCGACACCGCCAATTTACGGCCCGTCAATCCGGGCGATTTGACCCTTGCCGACCTTGCGAGCTACCGCGTGAAAACGCGGGAACCGGTGTGCGGCGTCTACCGCGCGTATCGCGTGTGCGGCTTTCCGTTGCCGTCGTCGGGCGGCCTTACCGTATTGCAAATGCTCAAAATGCTCGAGCGGTACGATCTGCGCGCGATGGGACCTGCGTCGTTCTGGAGCGTGCACTTCGTAAGCGAAGCCGGACGACTCGCGTACGCTGATCGCGGCGCGTACATGGCGGACCCCGAGTTCTACACCGCGCCGGGCGGGCTGCTCGACACCGATTACCTCGCGCGGCGCAGCGCGCTGATCGACAACACGTCGAGCCTCGGCCGCGCCAAGGCCGGTCAACCACCTGCGCAAGCGACAGCCGCGAAGAAGATCGCCGCCGGCGAAAATGCGCTCGAGTTTGCATCGACGTCGCACATTTCCGTCGTCGCTCGCTACGGCAACGCCGTGGCGATGACGACGACGATCGAGGACGCGTTCGGCAGCCGGCTGATGACTCGCAGCGGGTTCCTGCTCAACAACGAACTGACCGATTTTTCATTTACGCCCAGCGACGACGGCCAACCGGTGGCCAATCGCGTCGAAGCGGGCAAGCGTCCGCGCTCGTCGATGGCGCCGACCATCGTCTACGACAAATTCGGACGCGTCGCGATTGTCGCCGGTTCCCCGGGCGGCAGCGCCATCATCAATTACGTCGCGAAAACGCTGATCGCCATCATCGATTGGCGGCTCGATCCGCAAGCGGCGATTGCGCTGCCCAACTTCGGCAGCCGCAACGGTCCGACCGAGCTCGAGAAAAATACGCCGATCGCCGCGCTGGAACCCAAGCTGAAAGCCATGGGCGCGGACGTGTGCGTCATCGATGCGACGAGTGGCCTGCAGGCGATCGTGCGCACGAAGCAAGGCTGGATCGGAGGCGCCGATCCCCGGCGCGAGGGCATCGTCAAGGGCGAATGACCTTCGTCCCGATGCAGCCGACGCCACGACCCCATCGCATTGTCATCGTCGGCGGTGGCGCGGGCGGATTGCCGCTGGCGACGAAGCTGGGCGACCGCTACGGCCGGCGTGGCGCCGTCGCTGTCACGCTGGTCGATCAATACGCAACACACCTGTGGAAGCCGCTGCTGCATGAAGTGGCGGCGGGGGCCTTGAATGCCGATGCGCATGATCTGGACTACCTGGCGATCGCGCATTGGCATCGCTTTCGTTTCCAGCAAGGCGCGGTTTTGCGCCTCGAGCGGGCGCGTCATGAGCTGCATCTGGCCGAAGTCCGCGACGACGACGACGCGGTCATGCTGCCGACTCGTGTCGTTCCGTACGACACATTGATTTTCGCCGTGGGGTCTTTCAGCGACGACTTCGGCGTTGCCGGGGTGCTTAAGCATGCGGCTGTGCTGGATGGGTTGCACGACGCCGAGCGTTTTCATCGGCGGCTCTTGGCCGCGTGCGTGCGGGCGGACGCGGACGCCGCTGCCGGGAATCCAACCGGCGTTGCGATCGTCATCATAGGTGCGGGTGCGACCGGCGTCGAACTTGCCGCGGAAATTCGCCAGGCGACGTCCGCCCATGCCGTCTACGGTCTGCCGCACCTGGATGCCACGCGCGATATCCATATCACGCTGCTCGAAGCGGCGCCACGCATTCTGCCGCCGTTGTCCGAAGCTTTGGCGACGGCCGCGGCCGAATTGCTCGCGCGCCTCGACGTGGCGGTGCGCACTGACCAGCGCGTGACGGCGGTAGTGCCCGGCGAAGTCCAGACTCGTGGCGGAGAAACTCGTGGCGGAGAAACTTTTCGCGCGGACCTGATCGTGTGGGCCGCGGGCATCAAGGCGCCGGTGTGGCTCGCGGCGCTCGACGGTCTTGAAGCCAACCGGATGAATCAGCTCGTTGTGCGACCCACGTTGCAAACCTCGCAGGATCCCGACATTTTTGCGCTGGGCGATTGCGCTGCGTGCCCCTGGCTCGGCGGGGCAGCGGGCGCGTTGCTACCCCCGCGCGCGCAAGTGGCGCATCAGCAAGCGACGTTTCTCGTCAAGTCGATGGCGGCGCGCCTCGACGGCAGGGCGCTCCCCGTATTCCGCTTCCGCGATTTCGGTTCTCTGGTGTCGTTCGGCGAATTGTCGGCGGTTGGTAGTCTGATGGGCGGATTGATCGGTGGCAGCTTGTTCATCCAGGGCGCGATTGCCCGTCTGATGTACGCGGCGCTCTACAAGCTGCACCAGATATCGATTCACGGCGTGCTGCGCGTTGCGTTGGACACCGTCGGGCGCTTCCTGCGCGGCCGTGTCGAACCGCGCGTGAAGTTGCATTGAGAACTTTGGCGACAATGCTGATGTTTAATCCTTGCGTTTGTATCGATCGCGCAGCTCGCGAATGCGATCGTGATTTTCCTGCACACCCTCGAGCTGACGCCGGACGAGCGCGTGTGCGCTTTCGGGGAGATCCTCTTCCAACGCATCGCGGTACTCGTCCAAAGCGGAGTCCTCGCCCCGCTCGCACTCCGCAAGGATGCCGGCGTCGTCTTTGCCTGAGAGCGTCGCCTTGATGTCCACCCACACGCGGTGTGCAGCACCAACGACGCTTCCTCTATTTTCCGGTTCACCGCCGAGGCGATGAACTTCGTCGGTCAGCTCCCGGATTGCTTGCGCGCAGCGTTCCGCCCCTTTCTGGAATACCGTTGTCAATTCCGCCGAACCCGTGTTTTCGGAACAGCTGCGGAACCCTTGCTCACCGTCGCGGCTGGTTTCGATCAGGTCGTTGAGCGTCGCAATTGCATCGTCGTTAGCAGTCGCCATATCGATTCTTCCTTAGGTTGATGGAAAATTGCTGGTACTACCCCGGCAGAATTTAACGGTCGGGGGTGCGGCGGGGCCTCAAGGCGAGGGTTGGAATCCTTTCACGCCTGCCTGCCAGAACAGGAAGGCGAACGTATCCGCGCGCTCTTCGTAGGCCTGCTTCTTGGTCGAACCGAAGCCGTGCCCGGCATCGTAATCGATCCGCAACAGTATCGGCTTGTCGGTGCTCGTCGCCGCCAACAATCGCGCGGCCATCTTGCCCGCTTGCCACGCGTCGACGCGCGGGTCGTTGATCCCGGTGGTGAGCAGCACCGCCGGGTACTTCACGCCATCCTTCACCCAGTGGTACGGGCTCATCGCGTAGAGCCCCTTGAAGCCAGCCTCCGTCTTCACGGTGCCGAACTCGGGGATATTGGGGATGCCGTTGGCCGAGAACTCTCCGCGCACGACGTCCGCCACCGGGACCTGTGCGACCGCGGCTCCGAAGAGTGAAGGCCGGTCGGTGATGGCGCGGCCGACGAAGATGCCGCCGGCGCTGCCGCCCATGATGGATAGCTGTTGCTCTGCCGTGTACTTGTTCGCGATCAGCCATTCGGCGCAGGCGATGGCATCGCGCCATGTGTTGGGCTTGGTCGCCTTGTATCCGGCTTTGTACCACTCGTCGCCGTATTCACCGCCGCCGCGCACGTGCGCGACGGCGAGGACTCCGCCACGATCGAACCACGGCAGCCACGTCGGCCGGAAAAATGGCGTCTGCGAGATGCCATACGCACCGTAGCCGTAGACAATCGTCGGATTCGTGCCGTCGAGCCGCAATCCCTTTTTGTGTACGACGGATAGCGGGACGAGCGTGCCGTCGGGTGCTTTCACCTTGACTTCGGTCGCGATCAGGTTCGCCGGGTTGTCGTACTTGCCCTGTGGTTGCAAACCGGTATTGGCAACCCGGCGCGATTTCGGGTCGTACGCGTAGAAACCGCCGAAGCGGGTCCAGCCTCCCAACGGAAACACAACGCCCGGCTGCCGTTGATCAACCGCCAGGCTCTCGATATCGCCGGGAAAGGGCAGCGCTATCGGCGTTACACGGGCGCCCGGCGCGTGCTGGACGCGAAATAGCTCGCTGATGCCGCCGTTCATCTTGCGCACATACAGAGCGTCTTTGGCCGCCGCGATCCCGCTGACGACAGCGTCGCTGGGCGCGACGACCAAGTCTGCGTTGGCAAAATCCGGGCGGGCGAGCGACGTGCGGACGACCTTGAATCGCGGCGTGTCTTTGTGCGTCAGCAGATAAATCGTGTCGCCGGAGACGGCGAGATCGGTGACTTCGTCCGCGGTATCCGCGACCTGAACCCAAGGCGTTTTCGCGCCGGCAAGTGAGGTCAGCGGCGCCGCCCAGACCCTCAACTCGCGTTGCACGCCGTTGACACCCAGAGCGATGACGTACGGCGAACCGGGCGGGTTCGCTGCGAACACGAGCTCGGTCGCATCGATTTTAGCGATCGGCGAGACGCCTGCGCCGAAGAGCGGCGTGTCGTTATCAGGGTTATCGCCGAGCTTGTGGATGAACACGCGCTGGTTCTGATAGCGATCGGTGACCGGAGCGGAGTCGGCGAGCTTTTGCAGGCGGCTGTAAATCAGACGGCCCTCGGGTAGCCACGACGGCGATGCGTATTGCGCGCGGTCGATCACGTCGCCCGTCGGTTTGCCGGTCGCGACCTCGAGGACGTTGATGACGCTGTTTTCGGACCCGCCCGGCGATATGCCGTACGCTAGATATTTGTTGTCAGGCGACGGCGCGTAGTAATCAAGGGCGCTGTGCTTGCCATCCGCCGACTTGACCTTTTCGGGGTCGACGAGCAGTCGTTCGCGGCCCCGAAAACCATCGCGCACGTACAGCTTCGGAATGTTCTCGTTGGCGAGCCGTTTCTGGTAGTAGAGCTTTGCGCCGACGACTTGCACGTCGAACACGCGGGCCGAGACGGCGTCGCCGCGTTGCACGATCTCGTTGTAAAGCGCGGCGCGCCTCGGAATATTTTTCAGTACCGCGTTCGCGTAGTCCGCCTGCGCTTTCATCCACGCGACTACCTCCGGGTCCTTCATGTTTTCCATGTACCGGTACGGGTCGGCCACGGCGAGGCCAAAGTACGTGTCGGTGACCTCGCGCGCAGGTGCGGCCGGCGGGTTCGGCGGCGCGGCGGCCATGGCGGAGGCAACCAGCAGCAACGTCCCGGCCGCAGGCGCCAGCGGCGGAGCAAGCAACGAGCGGAGGAAACGCAACAACTTGTGCATAGCGAGGGCTTCCGGGGTTTTTTTGAAGGGCGAGATTATCGCATCAACCTGTCAATGCGAATCGTGCAACTCGCCCGCGATACGCTGCGTGCCGCGACGACGGGCCAGTGCCGTACTCCAAATGCGCGAAGCCATGAGTGCAACGGAGAGATACGATGGCCGAAGCACCGGCGGGCTAAAGGAGCCGGCTCTGATTCATCAGGCCGGGAGCCTCCCCACGGGCAACGATTCAGCACGGAAGCAGCCAGCCGTTTTCCTGTTTCACCGCGCCGGCGCGCGTTAGTTCGCGCACCAGCATTTCGGCAAGTGCGACGGCAGAAAGTTGCAGGCAGCCGGCATTGATATCGCGAAAGACTCCGACGCGGTCCACGTAGGCTGGCAGGTCGGACAGCCGCATGCGCTCACGATGCAGCAGGCAGAACGTCAGCACGACCTTGAGCGCATGCCGTGCGAGCCGCTCGGGAACGGCTTCGAATGCCTCGGTTCGTGCGAAGGCGCGCGCGAGGGCGGGTTCGACGTTAGTGAATACGTCGCCGTGGCCGGGGATTACAACGCGAATGTCGAGTTGCGCTAGCGCCTCCAACGTGGCGCGCGTTGCGGCCAGCGCGGACGGATCGATCGCCGGCGGCATGACAAAGCCGTAGCCGTTCTCCCAGAGCGCGTCGCCGGAAATCAGGATGCGGTGTTCGGGGTTGTAGAAGACGACCGCGCGCATGTCGTGACCCGGCGCCGCGACGACGCGCCACTCGAGATCGCCCCACACGCGAGTGTCGTCCCGGCGCAGGAGTTCGTCGGCAGTAAAGCGAGGCGCCGTTTGATCGGCATAGTCGAGCAACAGCGCTTTGGTGTCCCACTGCGCAACGACCGGTGCTTCATCTTCCGGCAGCGCGATCGGACAATCGTATTTTTCCCGGACCGCTGCGTTACCCCCCATGTGGTCGGAGTGGCAGTGGGTGTTGACGAGCTTCGCCAGCGGCTCGCCCGCGAGCGCGTACCTGGATGCCAGCAGTTCGAGCGTCAGCGCTGCATGTTTGACGTACCCCGAATCGACGACGACGTGGCCGTCGCGGCTCTTCAGCACGACGTTGTTGGCGGACAGCCAGTCGCGTACCAGCACGTGCACTTGCGGAGGCAGCGGGTTCAGCATAGGTAGCCATCATAGACAGCTTGGACGATTGACCGCAATACGCGGCGGTGCGGGTCAACTCCGCAAGGCGGACTTGACGCAGTTACCAAACAAGTGTTAGTTTTACGCGATGGCCACGCAACACGAGTTGGCTGCGCCAGGTGCTCGCCGCGTACCGCGCAGCAGCCCCGCCGTCGCTCGCCGTGTCGGTCCTGCCCCGGCGCGCGCTGCAAGCCGCGCCCCCGAATTGCCGCGCGCTGACAACCGCCAGTCGGAGCTGCTCGATGCCGCGGCAAGACTCTTCCGCGAAAAAGGCTACGCCGGTACGACGATGCGCGCCATTGCCGCCGCCGCTGGAATGCTGGCGGGCTCCATCTACTATCATTTTCCGAACAAGGACGCGTTGCTGATCGCCGTTTACACCGAGGGCGTGCGCCGGATCACGGCTGCCGTCGCGTTCGCCGTCGATCGGGCCGAAGGTGCGTGGCCGCGGCTGGAAGCGGCATGCGTCGCCCACCTCGAGCATTTGCTCGCCCGCAGCGACTACGCGAGCGTCGTCATCCGCGTGCATCCGCGGGAGTTTCCACCAAGAACGGCGCAGAAGCTGCGTGCGTTGCGTGACGGTTACGAGGATTGGTTTCGTCGCTTGTGCGGCGAGCTGCCGCTGCCGCGTGAAGCCGACGCGGATGAGCTGCGGCTCCTGCTGCTGGGCGCACTCAATTCTGCCGCGACGTGGTATCGCGCCGGCAGGCCCAGCCCGGCGGCGTTGGCGCGCCGGTTTATCTGGCTGCTGCGGGCACCTTTGGAACGTTCCCGATGACCATCATCCCGAAAGTGCTCGTCACCAAAATAGGTTTGGACGGTCACGATCGCGGCAGCCGTATCGTGACGGCCGCGCTGCGCGACGCGGGCATGGAGGTGATCTACACGCCGCCGTGGCAGGAGATTGCTTCGGTCGTAAAACTGGTTCTCGAAGAGGACGTCGATGTGATCGGCATTTCGTCGCTCGCCACCGACCACCTGATCGTGCCGAAACTGGTCGCGGCGCTATCCGCCGCGGGGCTCGCCCACAAGCCGGTGATCGTCGGCGGTATCGTGCCGGATAGCGACGCGCGTGCGCTCGAAGCCGCGGGAGTCGCTCGCGTGTTTCATCCCGGCAGCGCGATGCAGGATATCGTGACCTACATTCGCGCGGCGGCCGAACGGTCGCGCGCCGCGGCTTACTCGGCTCTATAGGAGGTAGACATGAATCGTTCGGTGGAAATGCCCGCGCTAGACGCGGCGGCAGCGCAACAATGGCAAAAAGATTACGACGCGCAGATCGGCGAGGAACGCGCAACGGTGAATCGCTCCGGCATTCCGGTGAAGGCCTTGTATTCGCCGGCCGATTGGGACGGTACGCGATACCTGAATGATTTGGGGTACCCGGGGCAGCGGCCGTTCACGCGAGGCATCTATCCGACGATGCATCGCGGACGCACGTGGACGCAGCGCCAGCTGATCGGACTCGGCACTCCCGCCGACTACAACCTTCGCCTGCGGGATTTGCTCTCGCAGGGAATTACCGCGGTATCGTTGATTCCGTGCAATTCGGTGTTCCGCGGCTACGACATGGACGAGACGCACGCCGAGCTGCTTGGCACGTGCGGCACGGTCATCAACCATGTGGGACACATGGACGAAGCGCTGGCCGGCGTCGATCTCGCCCGAGTGTCGTGCGCGATGAACGATCCGTCGCCGTTCACGCTGTTTGCCTTTTTGCTCGCGACAGCAAGGCGCCGCGGCGTCGACTGGCGCGAGCTTACCGGCACGTCCAACCAGAGCGACTACCTGTCGCATTTCGTCGCCAACCACATGTTCTATCGTCTCGCCAACGCCGGCGCGCGCCGCGTCCTGGTCGATCAGATCGCCTTCGCCATCGAGCACGTGCCGAAATGGAACCCGATGTCGGTCGTGGGCCAGCACACGCAGCAGGCGGGCGCGACCCCCGCCGAAGCGGCCGCGTTTACGCTATCGACGGCGATTCAGAACGCCGAGGACTGCATCGCGCGTGGACTCGATCCGGACCGCTTTCTGCCGCGTTTTACTTTTTTCTTCGATATCTCGGTCAGCTTTTTCGAGGAGATCGCCAAGTTTCGCGCGATGCGCAGGCTGTGGGGACGGATCGCCCGCGAACGCCTGGGAGCGCGCGCGCCGTCGTCCTGGCGGTTCAAGTTCCATGGACAAACTTCCGGCGCCGATCTGACGCGGCAGCAGCCGCTGAACAACGTTGCGCGCGTAACCGTCCAGGCGATGGCCGGGATATTCGGCGGTCTGCAATCGCTGCACACCGACGCTTACGACGAGGCCGTGAGTTGCCCGACCGAGGCTGGTGCGCGAATCGCCATCGCGACCCAGAACATCCTGAAGGAAGAGGCACACCTGACCGACGTCATCGACCCGCTGGGCGGCTCGTATTACGTCGAGGCCATGACCGATGCGATGGAAGCGGAAATAGAGCGCGTGATGGCAAAGATCGACGCGGCGGGAGGCATGTATGCCGCAGCCGAAAGCGGACTGGTACAGCACATGATCGGAGAATCCGCGCTGCGCTTCCAGCGCCAGGTCGATACAGGCGAACAAACAATCGTTGGCGTCAACAAGTATGCGGCCGAGGACGACGACGCGCCTCCGGCGCAGCCGAAACCCGATCCCGCGGCGATGGAGCGGCATCTGGCCGCGTTCCGGCAATGGAAAACGGAGCGTGACGGGGCTGGGAGCGAGCGCGTGCTTCGCGAGCCCTCGGCCGCGGCGAAAAGACCCCACCACAAAGCGCCGCACGAGACGGT